>JBASAN010000341.1:0-7000 GCA_049650625.1 Ornithinimicrobium sp. | reverse complement strand
GGTGAAGCCTGGTCCAGGCTGCTCGCTGCGTGATGACAGATCCAGCACTGCGTCGAGGGCGCGTTCAAGAACCGATGCGGGCGCCACCTGGCCGGCCGCGTCGCTGACCTGCACGGTGAAGAAACGGTCGTCGACCAGCAGTCCGATCGTTCGGTCGCCCGTGGCGTCGGTCGCCGGGCGGATCTCGTCCACCTCCGGCCGGGGGTGACGCACCCCACCGCTGAGGACCCGACGTTGAACCCCACATACGGCTTGCCCTCGCGCCGTATGTTCGTCGGGCAGCTCTGCGCGCAGACCGGCCAGGTGCACCGTGGCCAACCGGTGCACCACCGCCGCCGCCCGGCCCGGACCCACCTGCGGCGCTGACTTCGAGCCACCCCCTGAGTCTCCCGGCACCTGGATGTGAAAGCCGACGTTGCTGCTGAGCGGCAACGGGGTCCGGACCGCCAGGTATCCCCGTAGCCAGCCTTCGGACAGCCAGCTGCGGCCGTGGGCGTTCTCCTCCTCGGCGAACGCCTCCAGGTCGGCCTGGCGCGCTGGCCCGGCACCGTCCAACGTGCTCTGGACCGCGGCCTCGGCACGCCTGCGCTCCTGCGGCTCCAGGAGGGGGCTCACCGCGGTTAGATACTTCTGCAGTGTCTGGGCCAGGGGTGGAACGGGCAGGTGCTCCATGGGGCCAGTCTGCCGTGAACTTCTCGACAGCACCGCCGCGTCCTGGGCGCTTCGCTTCTGAACTCAGAACCCGACGTCCGTCCCGGTGGTGTGGATGAGTCAGCCGATACGCCGGGTCCTGTCGACGCCGCACCATCACTGGCGTTGCGACGTGGGCGGTCATCCATCTCGGGCGACTGTTGCCAGGCGCCTCTAGCGACCTACCCGCACACTCGGGCGGGCAGCCCTCGAGCGTGTGCTGTCTGGTCTTGCTCCAGGTGGGGTTTACCGAGCCACGCCAGTCACCTGGCGTGCTGGTGGTCTCTTACACCACCGTTTCACCCTGACCACCGGTTGCCCGGTGGCGGTCTGTTTTCTGTGGCACTGTCCCGCGGGTCGCCCCGGGTGGCTGTTAGCCACCACCTTGCCCTGTGGAGCCCGGACGTTCCTCGGCGAGTGGTGCCCCAGAAGGACACCCTCGACGCGACCGCCTAGCCGACTCATCCACGCTGGCCAGGATACGCGGCCTTGCATCGCCCTCGGGACCACTCGCTCAGAGGACGACGAACGTGACGGCCCGGGCCTCGACATCTGCCGTGGTGAGTCGGACCTGGATGGCGCTGCCGAGCTCGGCCTCACCCTCGGCCACCGCAGCGATCGCTGGCTCGGCAATCTGGATGATGGGCTTCTCGCTTGAGGTGAGATCGACCACGACCGCTGAGAACACTTCGCCCACCCGCGTCTCGAGCACCGCTGCCTCGACGGCGTCGAGGCAGCCCCGCTCGACCGCCCGCGCCTGCTGACCACTGGCGTTCATGATGTCCGGCAGCCCCTCGAGTGCTTCGATGGCCCAGGACGGCACCGGGTCCCCGCTGTCCAGCGCGGCACAGACAGCCAGCCCGAAGCGGTCGACCAGGCGGCGCAACGGGGCGGTGACGTGGGCGTAGGGCGCGGCGATCGCGGACTGCAGCGTCTGCTCGGGTATCTCGGAGCGGAAAGGGGTGTAGCCGGCGCCGCGGAACAGCGCTGTCGCGTCGTGAATGACCGCGAGGTGCGACGGCTTCGTCCGGTCCAGGGTCCGCAGGAAGTCGCCGTAGGGCATCTCCGCAGGCCAATCCACCCCCAACGCCGTCGCCTGCCGCCGGAAGCGAGCGAGGCTGTGCTCATCCGCCGGGGGCATGGTCCGCAGGATGCCCACTCGCCCCTGGAGCATCATGGCTGCGGCGACGATGCCGGTCAGCAGGGAGATCTGGGCGTTCCACTCCTCGGCCTCGAGCACCGGGCGTGATCGCACGAAGTAGCGTCCATCCTCGACATGCACCTCTTGCTCAGGCATGGGCAGGCTAGCTCCGCCGCGGGCGGACTCACGGGCCACCCGCAGCCGGCCGACCTGCTGGAGCAGCATCAGCGAGTGCTCGGCACTCCCGTCGTCCACCTGGGCCTGCACCTCGGCATAGGTGTAGCGACGCCGGCTGCGCACCATCGCGCGGTACACCGAGGAGCCGACGCGCCGTCCGTCCTCGGCCAGCAGCATGTCCCAGACGTATGCCGGTCGGGTCGCATCCGGCAGCAGGCTCGCCGCTTCTTCACTGATGACGGTGGGGTGCAGTGGCACCCGGGTGTCCGGGCAGTAGATCGTCTGACCACGCAAACGCACCTCCGCATCAGTCGCTCCCCCGGCCGCAACGAAAGCCGGCACGTCCGCAATCGCGTACCGCACGCGGAAGCGCGCCTGCCCGGGTGTCGCATCCGAGGGGCCATGATGCGGACCACCGGACGGGTCACCCTTGCGGTCGACGAGCTCGATGTGCATCGCCTGGTCGAGGTCCATGGATCCGGGTGGGTCGATGGTGATGAACTCGATCTCGGTCTCGTCCCGTTCGGGCAGGTCCGGGCGGTCGACCGCCGCCTGAGCCTCCTCGACCACTTCGTCGGAGAATCCCTGCCTCACGGCGAACTCCTCGCGAACCGACGCGAACGCCGCCTCCAGCCGAGCAGTGGCATCGGACTCCGGTGGCGTCTGGAGCGTGGTCGATCGTTCGGTCATGGTTCGTACCCTAGGACGGTGGAATCAGCCGTGCCCGACGTGGGTTCATCCCTCAGGGTCGCTGCACGCGACCGCCGCACCCGACGAAAGGCCACCGATGTCCGTCACCGATGAGCTCCTCACAAACGCCCAGGCGTATGCCGAGACGTTCGACAAGGGCGACCTCCCCCTGCCCCCGGCCAAGCACATCGCGGTGCTGGCCTGCATGGATGCCCGCCTCAACGTGTACGGCCTGCTCGGTCTGGCTGAGGGCGAGGCTCACGTCATCCGCAATGCCGGCGGCATTGTGACCTCTGATGAGCTGCGCTCGCTCGCCATCAGCCAACGGCTCCTGGGCACCACCGAGATCATGCTGATCCACCACACCGACTGCGGCATGCTCACCTTCACGGACGACGAGTTCCGCCAGTCGATCGCTGACGAGACCGGAGTGAAGCCGGCGTGGGCGGCAGAGTCCTTCAGTGATCTGGACGAGGACGTCCGCCAGAACATCGCGCGGATCCAGGCGGACCCGTCCATCCCGCTCAAGGACTCCGTGCGTGGCTTCGTCTACGACGTCACCACAGGGCGACTGCGCGAGGTCGCTGTCTGACTTCGCCCTGCCCCGCAGGTCGAGGACGAGCCCTCCCAGGTCCCGGATAGGCTGCCCCGGGTGCTCATACTGCTGCCGCCGTCGGAGACGAAAGCCACTCGACCTCGCGGCAAGCCACTGGACATGGGCTCGTTGTCCTCCCCTTCGCTCCGAGCCCCCCGCGAGCAGGTCATGACCGCTCTGGCCGACGTCAGTGCCGACGCGGACGCGGCATCGGTCCTTGGCGTCTCACCCAACCTGACGGCGGAGATCGCCCGCAACGTCGCGCTGACCACGTCGCCCACACTGCCTGCGGGCCAGGTCTACACAGGTGTGCTCTACGACGCCTTGGGTCTGCCTACCCTCGATCCTGTGGCTCGGCGTCGCGCCAACCGCCGCATCCTGGTCATCTCGGCACTCTTCGGTGCCCTGCGTCTCACCGACCGCGTGCCGGCCTACCGGCTCTCGATGGCGGTGAACCTTCCGGAAGTCGGACCGCTAGCGGCCCATTGGCGTCGCCCCCTCAGCGAGTCGATGGAGGCTGTCATCGGCCCCGGGCTGATCATCGACTGCCGTTCCAGCACCTACGCCGCCGCGTGGGTGCCCCCAAGACACTCACCGCAAGCAAGCCGGTGGGTCCAGGTCCATGTGCCCGGGGCGACGCACATGGCCAAGCACACCAGGGGCCTCGTGGCTCGGGCACTGTGCCAGAGCGCAGCAGACCCTCGGTCCCCGGCCGGGCTGGTCGGTGTCCTGGAGAAACAGTTCGACGTCTTCCTCCAGCCGCCCGCTCGGGCGGGCCAGCCGTGGATCCTGTCGGTCCATCCGCCTTCGCCGAGACGTCGGCCCTCACCCCCTTGAGCGCGCAGCCACCAGGCCCACCAGCACCGACGGCATCTCCTCAGCTTCTCGGACCGGCACGTATCGTCCACCTGTGGCCTGCGCGATCCGCTGCATCGAGGCAGCGTCGACGTCAGGTCCCATCCCCAAGAGGATGACTTCGACGGGCCGGTCGTCGTCGCGGATCTCGCCGATCTCGGCAATCAGCTCCTCTTGGCTCAACCCGCCACCAGGGTCACGGTTGCGGCCATCCGTCAGCATCACCAGCGACGTGCGGAACTGCGGATCGTACGCCGAGACGAGGTCTCGGTAGCCGGCGGCCAGAGTGTCGTACAGCCCGGTGTTTCCGCCGGTGAAGTCCTCGTCCAGACCGACGACCTCGCCATCCAGCACGCCACGGTGGGTCGTGTCGCCCACCTCGTCGTTCAGGGCACGCACCGGGGCAGCCTCCACCCAGTCCTCACCGTCCGGCCCCCGGTCCGTGGAGAACCACCGAACCCCGATTCTGCTGCGGTCGGAGAGGGTCTCCAGCGCGGCCTGTGCAGCCTCCCGGGTGAGGTCGACTCGGGTCCGGCCATCCTCAGCGACCTCGTCATCCATGGACCCGGACACGTCGATGAGGACCATCATCTGGATGCGCAAGGCATAGGCCTGCCAGGTGCTGATCAGCGCTTCCAGGTCCTCTGGAGCGAAAGCCGTGGCGGTCGGCACCTCGTCCGGGACGCTTGCGAGCACCGCGACCTCCTCGGCTGCACCAGCAGGGCGGAACCCGGACTCACGCCACGCCCCGCCATGGTCTTGGTGGGCCAGAGCGGTCTGCAGGGCCTCGGTCGCGGGCTCGCGTCCCTCGAAGGCCAGCAGCTGGTAGGTCAGCTGGCCCGCACCCTCCTGTGGGGCCAGGACGGAGAAGTCACCGCCGGAGTCCACCTGGGACAGCCTCTGCTCCGAGGTGGGCACGAAGAACGCCTGGGCTCGCTCCGCTGCGTCCAGGGGGTCGCCGATGATCTGGTCCTGGGCCAAGGTGACCAACAATGCGCTGCGGTCTGCGGGGTCGACCACGAAACCACCAGCGGTATGCAGCATCGCCAGCGACGCTGGGTCCTGGATGACGTCGCCGACGGTGACCGGCAGGTCCGGTAGCGCCAGGAGCTGTTGCCATGACGCATCCGTGGACAGACCCCCGGCCCGGAGGGCTTCGTGGCCGAAGTCTGCCGGTGCGGCGAGCACCACCGGAGACGTGGCGAGGACCGGACCGGCCTGCACGGGCATCCCCTCCTCCGCAGCGGCCTCATGCCAGACCGGTGCGTCGGTGATCCAGATGTCGGGAGCCGCGCTGCGATCGGCGCTCAACTCGAGCCAGGCCTGCGCGGATGCCACTCCTCGGATGTCGTAGCGCCAACACTCGGTCAGTGTTCCCGCGACCGTGACCACTACCCGCTCGGCCTCCGGGGGCGCCCATACCCGCACCGGATCGGGATCTGACGTGTCACAGTCCGGTTCGTCCACCGCTGCCGTGGCACTACCCGCTGCGGAGGTCGAGCTGTCATCCTTGATCGCGAACTGCCACGCCAGCACGACCACCGCGCCGAACAGTACGGCAATCGCGGTCCACAGCACCGGCGCCGCGACACCGAGAAACGGTGAGTTCTGACTGCGATGGCGAGGCACGGCAACACTCCTTGGGTCGACCCGGACCAACCGGTCGAACCTGTTGTATCGCAGAACACTTCACCTGGCCAGACCCCCCGCCTGCCCGTCGCCCGGTGGTGCTGTCGGGGCCGTCCGCTAGCGGGAGGAGACCCGCTCCAGGGCGGAATGCACGTCAGCAACGAGGTCGTCCGTCTCCTCGATCCCGACGGACAGGCGGATGATGTTGTCCGGGACCTCCAGCTCGGTGCCGCGCACCGATGCGTGGGTCATCTGAGCCGGATAGTTCACCAACGACTCGACTCCCCCCAAGGACTCCGCGAGCTGGAAGACCGAGGTCGACTCCGCGAAGGCGTGGGCGGCGGGTGCTCCACCCTTCAAGGAGAAGGACACCATCCCGCTGAACCGCGTCATCTGGCGAGCTGCCACCCCGTGGCCTGGATGGTCCACCAGGCCCGGGTAGAAGACGGTCTCGATGGACGGATGTCCCAGCAAGGACTGCGCGACCGCCTCGGCGTTGGTGCTGTGCTGCGCCATCCGGATGGCCAGGGTCTTGATGCCCCGGATGGTCAGGAAGACCTCCCACGGAGCGGAGACCGCGCCCGCGGCGTACTGGATGAATCCCACCTGCTCGGCGATCCGCTCGTCGCTCGTGGCGACGAGGCCGCCCAGCACATCGGAGTGCCCACCCAGGTACTTCGTGGCCGAATGCACGACCACGTCCGCGCCGAGAGTGAGGGGCTGCTGCAGGGCGGGCGTGGCGAACGTGTTGTCCACCACCACGACGCAGTCGTGGGCGTGTCCGACCTCCGCGACCTTCTCGATGTCGGTGATCTTCATCATCGGGTTGCTGGGGGTCTCGACCCACAGCATGCGCGTCTCGGGTCGGACGGCGGCTCGGACCGCCTCCAGGTCACTCATGTCGGCCGTGCTCAGCTGCACCCCCCACGCGGCCAGAATCTGGTTGGCGAGCCGGTGCGTGCCGCCGTAGACGTCGTTGCCCATCAACACGTGGTCTCCCGGTCGCAGCAGACCGCGGAGCACCGCGTCCTCAGCGGCCAACCCGGAGGCGAACGACAAGCCGTGGGTCCCCCCTTCCAGGTTCGCGATCAGCTCCTGCAGCGCGTCCCGGGTGGGGTTGGTGCCTCGGGCGTACTCGTAGCCGTTGCGTAACCCGCCGACGTGCGTCTGCACGAAGGTCGAGGTCTGGTACACCGGTGGGATCACAGCCCCCGTGGTGGGGT
>JBASAN010000340.1:0-14085 GCA_049650625.1 Ornithinimicrobium sp. | reverse complement strand
TGGGATGCCTGCCCGTTCTCGTGCTCTTCCTGTTCTTCCAACGGCAGTTCGTGAGCGGGATGACTGCCGGCGCCGTCAAGAACTAACCACACTCCATCCCTCACAGAGAGGCACCATTTCATGCTGTTCACCGGCAAAGACATCGTTGCGCCCGCCTACCAGCACGGGTTCGCCGTGCCTGCCTACAACATCAGTGACTACGGGATGCTGACGGCGGTGCTCAGGGCCAGTGAGGCCGTGCAGTCCCCGGTCATCGCCCTCGTGCACCCCGATGACTGGGAGTTTGTCGGCGACCAGTTCCTCGAGTCGGTGTTCGCCTTGGCCGTTTCATCCTCGGTCCCGGTGGCTGTCCAGCTCGATCATGGCGCCACGGTCGAGCAGGCAGCGTATGCGCTCCGGCATGACTTCACCTCGGTCATGATCGACGGTTCGTTGCTGCCCTTCGAAGACAATGTGGCGATGACGCGTGCCGTCGTCGAGATGTCACATCGCATCGACGTATCGGTGGAGGGAGAGATCGGCACGATCGGTCCGCGCGATCCGCGCTCGCTCGAAGAGATGCAGGACTTCGTCTTCGCCACTCCCGCTCAGGCTGAGGAGTTCGTGCAGCGGACCGGCGTGGACTTGCTGGCCGTCGCCGTGGGAACTGCCCACGGGGTCTATCCCGCCGGCTTCGTGCCAGAGCTCAAGCTCGATCTGATCGCGCAGATCAACGAGACGATCGGGATCCCGCTGGTGCTGCATGGGGGGTCGGGCGCCGTTGACGAGCAGGTCTCGCGGGCCGTCAGGCTCGGCATCGCCAAGGTGAACATCTCGGCAGACATGAAGACCACTTACTACACCAAGCTGCGTGAGGTCCTGACCGACCCCACTCTGCGTGAACCACTCGACATCTATCCCCCCGCCCTCGCCGTCGTGGAGGATGTGGTGCGCCACAAGGCAGAGGTCCTCGGATCCGTCGGCGGTGCAGCGCAGTACGACTACCAGCCGACCGGGATCGGTCAGCGACGATGGTCCAAGGGCGCTACGACCGTGCAGCACTGACGCCGGAGCGCCGGTCGGGCCGGACTAGCCGTTCGGCCGGGTCAGGGGGAACAGGATGGTGTCGCGGATCGACAACCCCGTGAGGTTCATCACCAGCCGGTCGATCCCCATGCCCATCCCGCCAGTGGGTGGCATCCCGTACTCCAGCGCAGCCAGGAAGCCTTCGTCCACCTGCATCGCCTCCGGGTCACCGGCAGCGGCCAACAACGACTGGGAGACCAACCGCTCGCGTTGGTCCAGGGGGTCGATGAGCTCGGAGTAGGCAGTGCCCTGCTCTGAGCCGAAGATCACCAGGTCCCACTTCTCGGCCAACCGTGGGTCGGCCCGGTGGGGCCTCGTCAGCGGGGCGTTTTCCTTCGGGAAGTCCTGGTAGAACACCGGCGTGGTCGTGCTGCCCTCGCACAGCTCGCCATAGATCTCCTCCAAGACGAAGCCCCAGGAGGCGGCCGGGTCGAGATCGAGACCGATGGCGGTCGCATGTCGTTGGAGAACCGAGCGCGGGGTATCCGCCGTGATCTCCTCGCCGAGGGCCCGGGACACCGCCTCGCAGATCGTCACCACCGGCCAGTCGCCGGACAGGTCGTACTCGACGAATGAGCCGTCGGCGCGCGCATGTCGAGCGATGGGCGATCCGTAGACGGCGGTGGCGGCCTCTTGGATGATCTGCTGCGTGAGCACGCGCATCGAGTTGTAGTCGCCGTAGGTCTGATACACCTCCAACGACGTGAACTCCGGGTTGTGTTTGAAGTCGACGCCCTCGTTGCGGAACTGTCGGCCCAGCTCGAAGACCTGCTCCATGCCGCCCACCACGAGCTCCTTGAGATGCAGCTCGGTCGCGATACGCAAATACAGATCCATGTCGTAGGCATTGATGTGGGTCTGGAACGGGCGGGCATTGGCTCCACCATGCACCCGCTGCAACACCGGGGTCTCAACCTCGGTGAAGCCGCGTGCCCGCAACGAGTCGCGGACGCTGGCCACGACGGTGGCGCGCTGGTAGGCGACGTCACGGGCGCCACGACGCACGATGAGGTCGACGTGCCGGTTGCGGATGCGCGCCTCGGGGTCGGTCAGCCCGAGATGTTTGTCGGGCAGCGGCCGCAACGATTTGCTGGTCAGCGCCACCGTGTCTGCCCGCACCGACAGCTCGCCGCGGTGGGTGGTGACCACTTCTCCGGTGACCCCCACGTGGTCGCCGAGGTCGATGTCATGGCGCCAGAAGGCGTGCTGCTCTGAGCCCACCTCGGAGTAGTCCACCATGACCTGCAGGTCGCCGCTGCCGTCGCGGAGCTGAGCAAAACTCAGCTTTCCGTGGTCACGCTTCAACATCACGCGCCCCGCAATGCTGACGCGGTGGCCGGTGGCCACGTCTGCGTCGAGTGCGCCAGCCTGCGCGATCACCTCGGCCGTGGTGTGTGTCCGAGGGAAGGTGACCGGGTAGGGGTCGATGCCCTGCGCCCGAATCCTCGCCAGTTTCTGTCGGCGCACCCGCACCTGCTCGGGTAGCCCGTCGGTCGACAGCGCCTCCGCAAGCAGGTCCGGAGGCGGGGGCATCAGGTCGCGCACAGCGTCGGCGTGCCCTGAGCCCAGGGATTCCAGCCCGTCTTCACCGGAGCCTCGACGCAACATAGCCAGGGACGGGGTGGTGAGGAACCCCTCGGCACTGCCCGCCGCCGTGCCGACGCGGGGGAGGTCCGAGACGTACTCGAAGCACACGAACCGCGGCTCCCACTGGGGTTGGTATTTGGCGTTGGACCGGTAGAGCGACTCCAGCTGCCAGGTCCGGCTGGCCACGAGTAGGCCTTGTCGCCACATCCGGGCCAGGGGTCCGGCGCCGATCTGTGCTCCACGCTCAAAGGCCTCTCGGAACATGGCGAAGTTCAGTGAGACCCGACCGACCCCGAAGGTCGGTGCGCGCTCGGCGAGGGCACTCACCATGAGCTCGACCAAGCCGTTGTCCGCTGTCGGGTCTCGGCGCATCAGGTCCAGCGACACCCCGGTGCGACCCCACGGAACGAAACTGAGGAAGCCTCGCAGCGCTCCCTCGGAGTCGTGGGCACGCACCAACACGCAGTCACCGTCCAGCGGGTCTCCCAGGCGCCCGAGCGCCATCGAGAAGCCTCGTTCGTCACCGCCGTCACCGCGCCACCGCCCAGCAGCCTGGGCCAGGTCTGCGAAGTCCTCCTCGCTCAAAGCGGCGTGGCGCACCGTCGTGGTGGTGTAGCCGCGTCGCTCCAAGCGAGACACCGACTGACGGACCGCCTTCATCCCGGGGCCGTCCATCGAGAACTCGGTAAGGTCCAATATCGCCTCGTCACCAATTTGGTAGGCGACCAGGCCGGCCTCGGTCAAGGCGCGGGCACCCTGCTCGCCGGCCCCCATCGTGGCCAGCGACCACCCGTTCTCCCGTGCTTCGTGTCGCCACCGTTGAATGGCCGCAGGCCAGTGCTCCGGATCACCCAAGGGGTTCCCGCTGGACAGGCTGACCGATCCGATCACCCGGTAGGAGACGCCGGCCCGGGCGGTCTCAGCCTGACCGGTATCCCACACGACGGCCTTGTCACGGCGCGTTGCGAAGTAGCCAAGGGAGTCGCCATTGCCGAAGTCACGCAAGAGCGTCCGCACCCGCGCCTCGTCGGCCACCGTCACGCCACGGGTATGCCGTGAGGCGCGAAAGAGCGCCGCCGCCGCCAGCAACACGACGGCCACCCCCGTCAGGCTGATCAGCGCATGCGCCCACAGCGGGGCCGCGAGCGGTGCCTCATCCTCGGAGAACACCCGGCCCAAGTCGGACAGGAGGAAGCCGTACACGTACTCGAACGACTCGGGGTAGCTGGCTGATGTCGTTGCACGGACCAGGGCTGCCCCACCGAGGTGGACGAGCCCACCACCGATCACAAAGATGGCACAGGCCCTGGTCAGGCTGCCTGGCACCCGCCGGGCGGTGAACTGAGACCGGGCTCGCAGGCAGAAGCCCAGGCAGAGCAGAGCGACAACGAAGCCCACGGAGTTCAGCCCGACATCCTGGCCCGCCGCGATGTCCAGGACCCTGCTGAACTGCGGCAGGACCAGCCACCAGAGCACGAACAGCCACCACGCGACGCGCAGCCGCCGCCGCAGTGCCACTCCCAGCACGACCAACAGCGCAGCGTAGGCCAGGTTGGGCTCCACGGGGATGGTGAGCACTGAGACCGGGTCGCCAGCCAAGGCAAAAAAGTGGTGCCACGGTGGCACCACGGCGACCACAGTGACGAATGCGGCGAAGAAGAAGGTGGTCAGCGCGAAGTAGTCCGGCCACCGGTCATCCTGGGGCTTCGGTTGACCGGAGGAATCCGGTCGACCCCCGAACTGATCGTCTCGCCCCCCGGACTGATCCTCCCGCCCTTCGATCTCCTGCGGTGGGGTCACCGCGTGCTCCCGCTTGGCCAGGTCAGTCATCGCGTGCTCCTCCCCATCTCTGCAACGTGTGAACGCACCTCGGAGGGAGGCGACGTCGGGCTCTGCGCATCCTCTGGGGTGACCTCACCGTGACCGGACAAGCTCACAGCGCCCAGGACCGCGAGTCCGAAACCCACGGCGGCCACCCACTCCCAGCCGGGGCGCGGCTGATCCCCGAGCAACATGATGCCCACGATGGCCGGCGCCACGGTCTCACCGACCACCAGCGGCGCCGTCGCTTGGGTCACCGTGCCCCGTTGCAGGGCGGTCGCGTAGGCCATCAGGGCCACCAAACCTGCGAGCAGGAGGGCATAGGTGGCGGGGTTACGAGCCAGCTCGCCCAGCGACGCCGTCACCCGATCGACGGACAATGACGCGGGCAGCATCCGGGCGGCCACAGCCGTTGCTCCGAAGGCGAGACCTGCGACCATCCCCAGGGCTGCCGCGCCAGCGGGCCCGCTGACGCGGGCGAGCGGGACGGTCGACACGGCAAGGACCATGGCAGCAATGAGGACCCCCCACTCCTCCGCAGTGCTCACGTCGACGGTCCGATCCTCGGTGGCCGACAACGCCACCAGCACCAAGCCGGCAAGGACGACCGCCAGCCCTGCCCTGTCCCAGCGGCTCAACTTCATCCCGAGCATCACCACACCGAGCACAGCGGTGATCGCCAATGAACTCGCCACGATCGATTGCACGACAAACAAGGGCAACGTGCGGACAGCGGCCAATGAAAGCACAAAACCAATGCCGTCCAGAGTGACGCCAAGGACGTAGCGCCAGGACTTGAGTAGTCGCAACAAAAGCCCCGCATCAAGACCTTCGACAGCGGCGGTTTCGCGAGCTGCCACAGCCTGAAAAGCCGAGCCTGTGCCGTAGCATAGGGCCGCAGCGAATGCTCCCAGGAGTCCAAAGACCACGGACAAACTCTAAGGGAGAGCCGCATCGTTGAACAACACGGAGGGCGTTCGACCTGATAGTGGGCCGAGGATTGTTGAGGGGAACCATAGAAGTGTGGGGACGATGTCGATAGTGGGCGTTTTCATGCCTGACCGAGCCGCCCATGAGTGAAGGGTTGACTCACCAGATTTCCCGCATGGGCAGGATCGATACATTCTTTTTCGCATTCTCCTGTCTCGCAGCGGCATGGCTTGCCTACCTCCTCCTGCGGGACGGTCTTCAACCCGGCTGGCCGTGGCTGCTGTTGGTGGTGTTTTGGCTCTTCGTCTCTTATCTTCTGCTCCCTCGACTGCACCGCATTCTGACGCGTGTCTACATTCCCGGGTACTTCATCGGCCGCACGCGCACGAGCGATGGCCTGCTGGGCGATCCCGTCAATGTGGCCTTCCTAGGCAGAGAAGAGCAGGTGCACCGCGTGATGACGCAGGCTCAGTGGACCCTCGCGGATGACATCGACGTCACCTCGACCCGGCGGATCATCAGCTCAACCCTGCGCCGGCGCAGTTATCCGACGGCACCGGTCAGTCCTCTCTATCTCTTTGACCGCCCCCAAGATTTCGCCTATCAACAGGAAGTCGCAGGAAGTCCTTCGCGGCGACATCATGTGCGGTTCTGGCGCTGCCCGCAGGGGTGGACCCTGCCTGGTGGGTATGCCGTGGACTGGTTGGCGGCAGGCACGTTCGACCGCAGCGTCGGCCTCTCCCTGTTCACCCTGCAGGTGACACACAAGATCGAACAGCACACCGACGAGGAGAGGGACTTCATCCTCGACACCGTCTCGCGTGCCAACGAAGGCGTGGACGTCGACCTGATCGAGAACTTCTCCAGCGGCTACCACGCACGCAACGGTGGTGGCGATTCGATTGCGACGGACGGCCACCTTCCCATCGTCGACCTGCGTGTGGTGCAGGCGCCGCGACACCTCGAGGGTGCCCCGACGGACAGCCGGGCACGGCGACCTGCGCAGACCCTCTTCGGAGCGTTGCTCACCCTGTTTCGCGCGGTGACCCTCGTGGTGGCAGCTACGGTCGTGCTGGTGTATCCCGCCTACTTCTCGCTCATCGCCTACAACCTGGGCATCCGCGTGCCCGCCGCGCAGGCAGATTTCGCCGAGTGGGTGACGGCCGTGACCCTCGTGGTGATCGCCGGGGTCGACGTCGTGCTCGGCTGGGCTGTCCTGATCGGGCGCAACTGGGCTCGGGTCTGGTTGATGCTCTTCTGTGCGTTCGCGACCGTCACGGCCTTCACCTCGATCGAGTTTGGCAGAGAGGTCGTGACGTTCACCCATCTGCACACCGTGGCCGTCAGCATTCTGGTCTTGCTGGCTCTGTCCAGCCACCGAGCGCGCGACTATGCGACCGACCCAGGGAGGCACGCGTGAGCGCAAGGCAACGTGCGGAACGAGGTGCGTTGGTCCTCATCTCGATCGCGGCCGCACTCTTCTCCTCCAACTTCCTCCTGGACCTCGTCTTTGCCGACACCCAGGATTGGACGAGCGTGATCAGCGTGCTCGAAGTGTCACCGGGCCACCCGCGGATCCTCCTGCGCGTGACCGATGTCCTCTGCGGAGTGCTCGTCGTCCTCCTTCTTCCCTACGTCCGTGCTGCCTTGCCCGCGAGTCGCTGGCGCACCGTGGCCCTCGTGTCCACCGTGATCTATGCCCTGGCGGGGGCCGGCGCCGCGTGGTTCGCGCTGCCCTGCCCCGATCGGCAGATGTGCACCAGCCCCGCCGACGACCTGCAGCGCTTCACGCACGACGGGTTCAGCATCGTCTCCCCGGCTGCGTTGTTTATCAGCGTCGTCGCGGTCGGACTCGCCACGCGCGAGCATGGCCCCCGTTGGCTGCACCGGGCGGTCTGGGTCGTTTTTCTCCTTGGTGGCGTGGCAGGCACGCTGATGTCTGGATACTTCACCCTGATCCATCCCGGCGGATGGCAGACGGGGCTGGCCCAACGGTTCCAGCTGGCCGTTGTCAGCGCGTGGATCATCTGCCTCGGGGTGCACGCTGCGACAGCCGGAGTGGATGCCCGGCAGAGCCCCGCTCGCCAGTGACGCCAGCCCGCCTCGACCGTGCTGTGCGGGCCGTCGCCGCCACGCCACCCTGCACTGCGCTGCGTCATCGTGACGTGGCGAAAGGGACTGCGGATCTGTGAACCACCGCCCGAAGAGGGGTGCTAAGCCGGTCCGGACGTCATAGTGTGGCCGTGATCACGAGTTCACGGGGCGCGCCTCTGGTGGGTCCGACATCGACGGAACGGCTCTGATGGAAGAAACGCACGGTCCCCGCCACGCACCCGCCTCGCACCACAGCATCCGACGGGTGCGGTTAGACGGCTGGGGCTCTGTAGCCGACGCCTCCCGGCGCTTGGCCGAGCTGTCCCGCTCCTCGCGCGTCGGTCGGGAGGAGAAGGCCCGGTTCCACGAGCTTCTCGACGAGGTGACCCCCCTGGAGACCTACTGGGCCCGGCCCGGCGTGCAGCGCGTGGAGGACCTGCGAGCGCTGGTCACCTCCCACGAGTTCACGCAGCTGGCTGAAGCAACCCAGGCGATCGCTCACGGCGTCGTGCAGGACGCCTCGTCCTCCGAGCGCACGCGCCCACGCTTCGAGGTGCTCGTGGTCGCCGACAGCCTGTCGCCCGATGAGTCGATCGCCGCCCAGCTGGGACGGCAACGTCACCGTGACGATGCGTTCGAGTACGAGCTGGTCTTCGTCCCCAGCCTGGAGGACGCGACGATCGCAGTGGCGGTCAACTCCAACGTGCAGGCCGTGCTGATCAGGCCCTCCTTCGAAGTGCGCTCGCGCCTCCGGGACCGGGTCGACCTGTCGTCCATCGAGCACCTCGTGCCCACCCTGAACGACAGCGTGGACGGCATGACGGCTGCTCAGCGCATCGAGATGCTGACCGACGGCATCCACGCTCTGCGCCCCGAGCTCGACCTCTACCTGGTCGGTCACGTCGCGCTGGAGGCCATCGCCAGCGAGGCGTTCCAGGGGTTCCGCCGGGTGTTCCTGCGTCAGGACCCGGTCGAGCTGCACGTGTCGATCCTGCGGGGGATCACCGACCGACATCAGACGCCCTTCTTCACCGCGTTGCGGAACTACAGCCGCCAGCCCACCGGCGTCTTCCACGCGCTCCCGATCTCGCGCGGCAAGTCCATCGTCGGCTCGCCGTGGGTGAGCGACATGGTCGACTTCTACGGGCTCAACATCTTCATGGCCGAGACGTCCTCGACCTCTGGTGGGTTGGACTCCCTGCTGGACCCCGTGGGCCCGATCAAGAAGGCACAGGAGCTCGCCTCACGGGCCTTCGGGTCGCATCGCACCTACTTCGTGACCAACGGCACCTCGACGGCCAACAAGATCGTCGTGCAGTCCATCGTGACTCCGGGTGATGTCGTCCTGGTGGACCGCGACTGCCACAAGTCTCACCACTACGCGCTGATGCTCGCCGGTGCGCAGACCAACTATCTGGACGCCTACCCGCTCGACGAGTTCTCGATGTATGGGGCGGTGCCGCTGGAGACCATCAAGGCGCAGCTCCTGGCCTACCGCCGGGCGGGACGGCTGCACGAGGTGAAGATGTTGGCCCTGACCAACTGCACCTTCGACGGCATCGTCTCCGACGTCGAGCGGATCATGGAGGAGTGCCTTGCGATCAAACCCGACCTCGTCTTCCTCTGGGACGAGGCGTGGTTCGCCTTCGCGGCCTTCCACCCCACCTACCGGCGACGCACGGGCATGGCCACGGCGAGGCGGCTGCGCGAGCGCTACCGCGACCCGGCATACCGGAAGGAGTTCGAGAAGCAGAAGGCGGAGCTGGCCGACGCCGACGACGAGACCTGGCTGAAGACCCGGCTGCTGCCCGACCCCGACGACGTCCGACTGCGGGTGTACGCCACCCAGTCGACCCACAAGACCCTCACCGCGCTGCGCCAGGGGTCGATGATCCACGTCTTCGACGACCAGTTCGGCCACCGCAACGAGGAGGCGTTCCGTGAGGCGTACATGACGCACACCTCCACCTCACCGAACTACCAGATCCTGGCCTCCCTCGACGTGGGCCGGCGGCAGGTCGAGCTTGAGGGCTTCAAGCTCGTCCAGCAGCAGGTCGAGTCGGCGAAGATGCTGCGTCGGGTGATCGCCAGCCACCCCATCCTGCGCCGCCGCTTCCGTGTCCTGACCGGTGCCGATCTGATCCCGGAGGAGTACCGACGCTCGGGGGTGGACGACCCGGATCTCGAGGACTCCACGACACTGGTGCCAGAACGCTGGGAGCACGACGAGTTCGTCCTGGATCCGAGCCGCGTCACCATCTGCATCTCGCAGACGGGGGTCGACGGCGACACCTTCAAGCACGAGTACCTCATGCGGCGCCACGGCATCCAGGTCAACAAGACCTCCCGCAACACCGTGCTGTTCATGACCAACATCGGCACCACGAACAGCTCGGTGGCCTACCTGGTCGAAGTGCTCCTCAAGCTGGCCCAGGAGATCGACGACGAGGTGGACCGGATGGGGCCGATGGACCTGGCGGCCCACCGGCGCAAGGTCGAAGCCGCCGAGGGGCGACCGGCGCTGCCCGACTTCTCGAGCTTCCACACGCGCTTTCGCGGGGACCCGGAAGCGCTGACGCCCGAGGGCAGCCTGCGCGACGCGTTCTTCCTGTCCTACGACGAGCACAAGTGTGAGTACGTCAGCACGGAGGTGGCCATCGCCAGGATCGAGGAGGGGCGCGAAGTGGTCTCGGCGACCTTCGTCACGCCGTACCCGCCGGGCTTCCCGATCCTCGTCCCCGGGCAGGTCGTCAGCCGAGAGATCCTCGACTACGTCAGCGCCCTGGACACCCGCGAGATCCATGGGTATGCCGCGGGGCTGGGTTACCGCGTCTTCACCGAGAAGGCTCTGGCCTGACCCGCGGCCTGTTCGTCGAGCAGGCCGTCACCCGCTCACCCGAGGAGAAGCATGCGCACTCGCCTGGACCAGATCGTCCGTGACGCTCGTCGTCAGTCCCGGGCCGCCGGAGCCTTCACCTGCTACGACCTGGCGACCGCCATCGGTGTCGTCACAGCCGCCGAGAAGGCCGACCAGGGGGTGATCCTCCTGGTGTCACCGACGACGGCCGCCACGGCCTACGGGCAGCACCTGGTGCGCAGCCTGCGACAGCTGGCCGACCACGCGCCCGTCCCCGTGTCGGTGCAGTTGGACCACGCCAGCGACCTCGCTCTGATCACCAGCACCGTCGAGGCCGGAGCGGACGCCGTGCTGGTCGACGGGGCGAAGGAGGGCGACGAGGCCAACATCGCCCTGATCATCGAGGCTCGACGGCTCCTGCCCGACGGGACCGTCATCGAGGCCGAGCTGGGCCGGATCCAAGGCAACGAGGATGTCGCGACCCTCATCGCCTCCGGCGGTGGCGAGCTGACCGATCCGGACGGGGCAGCCGAGTTCGTCGAGCGCGCCGAGGTCGACCTGCTCGCGGTGTCGGTGGGCAACGTCCACGGCACCTACCTGGGCGACCCGGTGCTCGACTACGACCGGCTGGAGGCCATCTCCGCGCGCGTCGATGTGCCGCTGGTGCTGCACGGCGCCTCCGGGCTTCCCCCAGAGATGACCCAACGGTCCATCGAGCTGGGCATCGGCAAAATCAACGTCAACACCGAGCTGCGCACCGCGGTGCTCACCCATCTGTCGAAGGCCGCCCCCACGGCACTGGAGCACGGCTCCAACGTCGAGGAGCTGCTCGCCTCCTGGTCGTCCGTCGTCGCCGCGCGCACCGAAGAGATCCTGGCCGGCTTCGCGCCCCGGCGCCCATGAGCAAGGCCGAGCGAGTGGCTCCCGATGGGTGAGGGTCAGCCTCTGCTCACGCGGACGTGGGGGCCGGTGCTGCGGCGCTTCCGGCTGGAGCAGTCACCGAAGGTGTTGCTGATCACCACGGCGCGACTCACGGCCGCCGCGGTCATCTCCTACCTCCTCACCATCACCCTGATCGACGGCCCGGTCGACCTCACCTGTTCCCTCACCGCGCTGCTGGTCACCCAGACCTCCGCGCGGTCCTCGTTCAAGATGGGCATGGTGCGGGTGGGGGCGGTGGTCACCGGGGTCATGGTGGCCATCGCGTTCTCCTCCTGGGTGGGGTTGTCCTGGTGGTCCCTCGGATCCGTCATCGCCGTGTCGCTGATCTTGGCTGCTGTGTTCCGACTGGGCGACCAGGCCCTGGAGACACCGATCAGCGCCATGTTGATCCTGGCCGTGGGTGGGCAGGACATCGCCGCCGAGGTGCGGGTGCTGACGACCCTGATCGGTGCCGGGGTGGGGATGTCTTTCAACCTGCTGCTGCCCCCGCGGCTGCCGATCGACACCGCGATCCGACAGGTACGCGAGGTGGCCCGGGAGGAAGCGGAGTCCCTGCGACAGGCCGGCTGGTCGATGGCCCAACGTCCCATCACGCGCGGAGAGGTGAGTCGATGGCTGGACGGGGCGCGGGAGGCCTCCGAGACCGCCCGGCGAGCGCATCAGGCCGTGACCTCGCTGGAGGACGTACGCCGCCTCAACCCCCGGTCGTTGAACGCCCCCCGCGTGGAGCCCATCCTGACCTCCGGCCTCGAGGCGTTGGACCGGTCCTTGTTCGCCGTCCGTGCGCTGTATTTCACGATGCACAAGGAGGCCCCGGAGCTGAAGACCAGCAACGACGGCTACGGCGAAGATGTCCGCGCCGCCTTCGCGGTGTTGCTGGAGCACGTCGCCGACTCGGTCGACGCCTTCGGTGAGCTGGTGCAGGCCGACGCTGATGGTGCCGACGCCGAGGTCGACCGAACGCTCGCCGCGAGTATGGAGGCCAGCGGCGAGGCGCGGGCCATCCTGACCGACCTGCTCATGGTGGACGCCCGGGCGGAGACGTCGTTGTGGTTGCTCAGGGGGTCGATCCTGGTCGCGGTGGAGCAGACGGTCGATCCTCTGCGTCTGCTGGACCGGGCCCGGCTGCGCCAGCAGCGGCAGGCCCGGGGGCTCAAACCGTTTCGAGGATCGGCCACCCCCAAGCCCTGACCTGGCTCGCGCCCCAGCGTCAGCGTTGCACAGATCAGGAAGGAAGGGCGCTCGCCTCCTGCCAGCTCTCCTCCATCAGCGTCAACGCGGCCCGCACGTCCGGCCGCTGTCCACTGACGTCGCGATGCACCGCATACAACCGGCGGGTCGGTGCCCCCTTCAGGGGAAGCGTGACCAGCCCATCCGGCAGGTCGCCGCGGCCCAGGCGCGGAAGCAGACCGATGCCGAAGCCCTCGAGGACCAACCGCAGCCGGATGGCCAGGTGCTCGACCGTGGCCCCGATGCGATAGCTCAGGCGGTGAGCGTCGAGGGACTGCAACAGCCAGTCACTGAATACGCCAGGCGTGTCATCGATCCAGACCTGATGGTCCAGCTCAGCGAAGTCGATCCCGTCCGGTCCCACGGTGAAGGGATGGTCCTCACGGGCGACCAGGTCCACCCGGTCCAGGCCGATAGGCCAGTCCGACACCCCGTCCTGCAGCCGCACGTGACGGTCGGTCCAGTCGTGCACCAGGGCGACGTCGACCGTGCCGGCACGCACGGCGGCCACTGCCGACTCCGGACTGAGCTCGTGCAGGGTCACCACCAGGTTGGGATGACGCTCACGCAACCCCACGGTGGCCGGGATGAGCAGGCCCCGGAAGCCGGTGGGGAAGCTGGCCATGGTCAACGAACCGGACACCTGCCCGTCCAACATCTCCAGCTCCGAGCGGGTCTGCTCGTCCAGGTCACGCATCTGCTGAGCGAGCCGGACGAGGAGACCGGCGGCTTCGGTGGGCACGTTCGCCCGTCCTCGGCGGTGCATGATCGGTTGGGGGACGTCGCGCTGGAGGCGGCTCAGCTGCTGGCTCACCGCCGACGCGGTCAGGCCCAGCCGGTCAGCTGCTCCGAGCACGGTTCCCTCCTCGACCACGGCTTGCAGGGTGAGCAGGTGATCCGGATTAAACATGTAGCAGATCTTACATAGATAGGTCGTTTTATGTGACTTGTGCTTACGTAATGGATCGGCGAGAGTAGTGCATACACCGCTCCACGGGGAGCAGTTATCACCACCACGTTCTTAGAAGGAGCACCTCACATGATCGCCGCCATCACCTTGACCGTCGCCTCCGCCGCCACCCTCTACGGCCTGGGCCGTCTGCGTCAGACTCCGGCCGAGCGCGCCTCCTTGGCTATCGGCCCCAACGTCGTCGGCGGCGCGAAGACCGTGGCCCAGACCGGCGCCGGCATGCGCCCGGTCGAGCACCTGCGCGGCTGATCGCCCTCACATCACCGCGCCCACCGCGCGAAGGACCCCAGGTATCCCTGCGCAGCAGGGCACCTGGGGTCTTTGCTGTGCTCGACGGCCCGGTGAGTATGCCGGAGGCTCGTTGGCCAACGGGTCCTTTCGGGGGTCAGTCGCCGGGGCGGACGACCACCTTCACGGATGTGGGGTCGTCGTGGGCCGCAGTCAACGCGGCTTCGACCTCATCGAGCCCGAAGTGCCCCGTGACCATCGAGTCCAGGTCCACGCGCCCGGAGGCAGCCAGCTCGATCGCGGTGGGCCAGGTGTTGGCGTAGCGGCAGGCTCCCGTCAGCGTGAGCTCACGGTCCTGGAC
>JBASAN010000339.1:0-6207 GCA_049650625.1 Ornithinimicrobium sp. | reverse complement strand
ACGTTTGTCGGCCCGAGCACGTAGCCTCTGTCGCCATGAGGTTGAGTGAGTTCTGGGCGCTCATGGAGCAGGAGTTCGGGGGGCCCTACGGCCGCTCCATCGCGTCCTCGCACGTGATCCATGCGATGAGCGACCAGACCGCGGCCGACGCCATCGAGTCCGGTGAGCCGATCCGCAGGGTCTGGCTGGCGCTGTGCGACGACCTCCAGATCCCGGAGGAGCGCCGTTACCCCGCCGACCGGGGACGCTCACCCCGGGGATGAGGCCGGGCAGCCCTAGTGCTGCTGACCGGTGAGGCCCCGGGTGATCAGGGTCTCGACGATCTGCACGGCGTTCAGCGCGGCGCCCTTGCGAAGGTTGTCGCCCACGATGAACATGACGAGTCCTCGACCGTGTGGGACGGACTGGTCCTGACGGATCCGACCGACGTAGGTGGGGTCCTGACCCGCACCTTTGAGGGGAGTCGGGATGTCGCTCAGCACCACTCCGGGGGCATCTGCCAGGACCTGCGTGGCCTGCTCAACACTGAGCGGCTCAGCGAACTCGGCGTGGACGGCGAGACTGTGCCCGGAGAACACCGGCACCCGCACGCAGGTTCCCGCGACCGCCAGGTCGGGCAGCTCCAGAATCTTGCGCGACTCGAAGCGGAGCTTCTGCTCCTCGGCGGTCTCCAGCGAGCCGTCGTCGACCAGGTCACCGGCGAACGGAATGACGTTGAAGGCGATCGGGTCGGTGTAGACCGTTGGTGCGGGGCCGCGCACCGCGTCGCCGTCACGGGCAAGACCTTCCATCTCGCCGGCGACCACCGCACGTGCTTGGTCGGCCAGCTCCGCGACACCGGCCACCCCCGAGCCGGAAACGGCTTGGTAGGTCGAGACGATGAGTCGTTGCAGACCCGCCACGTCGTGCAGCGCCTTGATCGCCGGCATGGCAGCCATGGTCGTGCAGTTGGGGTTGGCCACGATGCCGATGCCCCCCTCACCGGTGGCCCGGTCGAGAGCCTCGGGATTGACCTCACTGACCACCAGCGGCACCCGGTCGTCCATCCGCCATGCGGAGGAGTTGTCGACCACCACCGCTCCGGCCTCGGCGAAGCGTGGGGCGTGCTCCTTCGACGTGCCACCGCCGGCGGAGAACACCGCGATGTCGATGCCGGACAAGTCGATGGTGAGGTCAGCCAGATCCTCGACCACGATCTGTCGTGACGTTCCCGCATACGGCTCGTTGTCCCAACGCCCCTCCCACGCCAGCTCGCGGCCGGCGCTGCGAGCGGACGCGAAATAGCGCACGCTCGCGATCGGGACGTCGCGCTCGGCCAGAAGGCGACGCATGACCGCTCCGACCTGACCGGTCGCCCCGACGACAGCGACGTTCACTCCGGCACCCATGCTCATCTCCCGCTTCCGCCGTAGACCACGGCCTCGTCGTCGGCGTCCAGGTTGAAGGCGGTGTGCACGGCCCGGACCGCCTCGGGCAGCCGGTCCTGGTCGGTGATCACCGAGATACGGATCTCGCTGGTCGAGATCATCAGGATGTTCACCCCGGCGTCGGCCAACGCGCCGAAGAGCCGCTGCGCGACCGTCGGGTTGGAACGTAGGCCAGCACCGACCAGCGACAGCTTGCCGATCTGTGAGGTGTAGAGGACGTCGCTCAGACCCAGCTGGTCCTGCACCGCCTGGACGGCGGCTACCGCTCGGGCGCCGTCCTCCTCCGGCAGGGTGAAGGAGATGTCGGACGTCTGGGCCCCCGACGTCGACACGTTCTGCACGATCATGTCGATCGACACGCCGATCGCGGCGACCGCACCCACGACCGCTGCTGCGGCTCCTGGGACGTCGGGTATGCCGACGGCCGTGATCCTGCCCAGGGACTGCTGGTGGGCGATGCCGGAGATCAGCGGTTCTTCCATGTCGTCCTCCAGGACTGAGGTGAGGGGTCGGCCGACGAGGATCCAGGTGCCTTCTTGGTCGGAGAAGGAGGACCGGACGTGGATCGGCACGTTGAAGCGGCGGGCGTACTCCACCGCGCGAAGGTGCAGGATCTTCGCGCCCTGGGCCGCCATCTCCAGCGTCTCTTCGATCGTGAGTCGCTTGACCCGACTGGCTGCGGGCACGATCCGCGGGTCGGCGGTATAGATCCCGTCGACGTCGGTGTAGATCTCGCAGACATCCGCTTTCAGCGCGGCGGCCAGCGCGACCGCTGTCGTGTCCGATCCACCACGCCCCAGGGTGGTGATGTTGTCGTCCTCGGAGACCCCCTGGAAGCCTGCGACGATCGCGATGGCTCCCAGCGCCAAGGTGGCCTGGACCCGATCCGGGGTGACGTCGAGCAGGCGCGCCCGACCGTGCGAGCTGTCGGTCCGCATACCGGCCTGGTCACCCGTGAAGGAGTAGGCGCGCTCGCCGAGGTGCTCGATCGCCATCGCCAGCAGAGCCATCGAGATGCGCTCGCCCGCCGTCAACAGCATGTCCATCTCCCGCTCGGGGGGCGGTCCGGGGCTCACCGCCTTGGCGAGGTCCAACAGCTCGTCCGTGGTGTCGCCCATCGCCGAGACGACCACCGCGACGTCATGTCCGGCCCGCTTCGTGTCGACGACCCGCTGAGCCACCCGAGCGATGGCCTCGACGTCGCTGACGGAGGAGCCGCCGTACTTCTGGACAAGCAGAGACATGACGAAGTAATCCTGGAACGGTAGGGGAGGGTGCTGGCGGTCAAGTGTAGGGCGAGCAGGTCGACGCGACGTAAACCCGTCAGTCCGCTGCGCGGAGCAAGCCGCCGAACAGCACCGAAGCCAGCTCACGCACGTCCTCGACCACTGCCTCGGGGTGCTCATTGTGTAGGTCACCAGATTGACCCGCGCCCCAGGTGACGCCGATCGACGCCATGCCCGCGGCGTGGGCCGCCTGCAGGTCCACGGTCGCGTCACCGACGTAGACGCACTCGCCGGGGTCGACCCCCAGCAGGTGGGCCGCGTGGAGCAAGGGCTCCGGGTGGGGTTTATGTTGATCGGTCTGCTCCTGACCGGCGAGGATCTCGATCCGTCCTTGCAGGCCCACCGAGGCCAGTCCACGAGCAGCTGTCTGATTCATCTTGGAGGTCACCACCCCGAGCCGGGCACCCCCGCTGGTCAGATCATCGAGGAGCCCCGCCATACCGGGGACCTGCTCGATCATCTCGTCGTGGTGCGCAAGGTTCCACTCTCGGTATGCCGCGACGACCTCGTCGATCCGGTCCGCCTGATCGGGGAACGCCTCGACGACCGCCGCCTGGAGGGGACGACCGATCCAGGTGCGGATCTCCGACGCCTCGACCCGCGCACCCAGCACCTCCCGGAGGGCGTGCTCGTATGAGGCCACGATCAGGTCCACCGTGTCGGCCAAGGTGCCATCGAGGTCGAACAGGACGACAGGCCAGCGCAGCATGCCCGCAGCCTAGCCAGCGTTGACCCAGCGCCCCGACGGCGACGGCGGCTAGGGTCACAGGGTGGACGACGAAGATCGCATTGCCCTGTTCCTGGACTACGAGAACCTGGCGCTGGGCGCCCGGGAGCACCTCGGTGGGGCGGCGTTCGACCTCAAACCGATCAGTGACGCCCTGGCGGAGCGCGGCCGCGTGGTCGTGCGACGGGCGTATGCCGACTGGTCCTACTTCGACGATGACCGGCGGATGCTGACCCGGTCCCACGTCGAGCTGATCGAGATGCCGCAGCGCATGGGTGCCTCGCGCAAGAACGCTGCCGACATCAAGATGGCCGTCGACGCGATCGAGCTGGCCTTCAGCCGGGACTACATCTCGACCTTCGCAGTCTGCACCGGTGACAGCGACTTCACCCCGCTGGTGCACAAGCTGCGCGAGCTCAACAAGCGCGTCATCGGATTCGGCGTGCGCGACTCCACGTCGCGACTGCTGCCACCGGCCTGTGATGAGTTCTTGTTCTACGACAACCTGGAAGGGGTCGAGCCCGCGCCGGCGACCACCTCGTCCCCCGTCCCCAAGTCCTCGGGACGCAACCGACGCAGCCGGTCAGTGGCCTCCAGCGGGCAAGGAACAACGGGATCGAACCAGGCGGAGGTGCCTTCCCCGGTCGAGTCGGAGGTGCCCGTCGAGGAGCCGCACCACGGCGACGAGGACGAAGGGTCGGCGCCCACGCCCGACCTGGCCGTCTTGGTGGCGCAGACGGTGGCGGGCTTGCAGCAGTCCTCAGCGGGGTCGGTCACTGCGTCCAGTCTGAAACGCACCCTGCTGCGCAAGGACCCCACCTTCAGCGAGGCCGACCACGGGTTCCGGGCTTTCGGAGAGCTATTGGAGAATCTGGCCGGACGCTCCATCGTGGAGCTCGTTCCGGGGCCGTCCAAGGGCGATCCGGAGATCCGACTGCCGGAGGTGGGGGACCGGGCGGAGGCGTTCGCGTCCCTCAAACAGGTCGTGGCCGACCTGTCCGAGGGCAGCGGGGCGCCGCTGTCCGGTTTGAAGGACCACATGCGGCGCAGCCAGCCGTCGTTCAGCGAGAAGAAGCTGGGCTACCGCTCGTTCCTGCAGTTCTGCAAGGGCGCTCAGGCCGAGGGCATCGTCACGTTGACCTGGGACCAGGATTCGCGGGAGTACCTGCTCACCGTGTCGTGAGGCAGTGGGCGTGTCGCCAGGCATCGAACACACTTGCGATTATGCTGGTGCACAGGTGCCCGAGCGATCGGCGTCTGTCCACAGGTCACGAACGAGTGCGTGGGTATGTCGGTCCTGGCTCCTAGCGTCTGACCTACCCGGATGAGGGCCCTCGAGGCGAGGGGCAGCATTCGACACGTGGGTCGAAGGCAGGCGCGCTCACCCCTGAAGCGAAGGAGCAAAGATGGCCCAGCACAGCAAAGTCACCACGATGAACGGTGACAAGAACAAAGCCCTCGAGTCCGTGTTGGCTCAGATCGACAAGCAGCACGGCAAGGGCTCGGTGATGCGTCTCGGCGACGACATCCGCCCCCCGATCGCCGTCATTCCGACCGGCTCCATTGCTTTGGACATCGCCCTCGGGATCGGCGGGCTGCCGCGTGGTCGGGTGGTCGAGATCTACGGCCCGGAGAGCAGCGGTAAGACCACGGTGGCGCTGCATGCCGTAGCCAACGCGCAGAAGGCCGGCGGGATCGCGGCGTTCATCGACGCGGAGCACGCGCTGGATCCGGAGTACGCCAAGAAGCTCGGTGTCGACACCGATGCGTTGCTGGTCAGCCAGCCCGACACCGGGGAGCAGGCCCTGGAGATCATGGACATGCTGATCCGCTCGGGAGCCCTGGACATCGTGGTCATCGACTCGGTCGCCGCGCTGGTGCCTCGCGCTGAGATCGAAGGGGAGATGGGTGACAGTCACGTCGGCCTGCAGGCGCGTCTGATGTCGCAGGCGCTGCGCAAGATCACCGGCACGCTGAGCAACACCAACACGACGGCGATCTTCATCAACCAGCTCCGGGAGAAGATCGGCGTGATGTTCGGCTCCCCGGAGACGACGACCGGTGGCAAGGCGTTGAAGTTCTACTCCTCGGTACGCATCGACGTCCGTCGGATCGAGACCCTGAAGGACGGCACCGACGCGGTCGGCAACCGGACACGCGCCAAGATCGTGAAGAACAAGGTCTCCCCGCCGTTCAAGCAGGCGGAGTTCGACATCCTCTACGGCCACGGGATCTCGCGCGAAGGTGGCTTGATCGACATGGGCGTGGAGCACGGGTTCGTGCGTAAGTCCGGTGCTTGGTACACCTGCGAAGGCGAGCAACTCGGTCAGGGCAAGGAGAACGCGCGGACGTTCCTCCTCGACAACCCCGACCTCGCCGACGACATCGAGAAGAAGATCAAGGCCAAGCTGGGCGTGGGCCCGCGTTTGGTGCCTGATGTTCCCGAAGGCGTAGACCCGAAGACCGGCGAAGTGTCCGTCGCCTTCTGAGCGTCACAGGGAGGAGCTGCGGATGAACACCCCCGGCACCCGCGACACGGACGCAACCACGCCTCCGGCGGGGTCGCCGGACCCTGCGCGACTGCAAGCGGCACGCGAGGCGCTGGCGCAAGCCACGGCTGAGGCCCAGGCGCCGAACCCTCCGGTGAACCCGGACGATGCGCCGCGTTCCCGAGGGCGGCAGCGGCGATCGACCACCGGGGAAACGCAGGGTGCGGGCCGCAACGCCGGCGGCGCGACGGCAGCTGATCCGGAGGGGATGGCCAGAG
>JBASAN010000338.1:0-5456 GCA_049650625.1 Ornithinimicrobium sp. | reverse complement strand
GCGAACCGGTAGTCGTGACCGGGATGGCGGCCGATCGGTGCATCGATGGTGCCCTCATGGGGGTCCGGTAGACCCTGCACCAGCGCGTGGTACGTCTTGGTGACGACCCGGTCCCGGAAGGCCTGCTTCAGGATGGTGTAGGCGCGCTCGGACTTGGCGACCACCATCAAGCCGCTGGTCCCGACGTCCAGACGTTGCACGATGCCCTGGCGCTCGGATGCACCCGAGGTGGAGATCCGATACCCCGCTGCGGCCAGCCCCGAGACGACGTCGGGTCCGTGCCAACCCACGCTCGGATGGGCGGCCACGTAGGCCGGCTTGTCGACGACCACGATCTCGGAGTCGTCGTGCACGATCTGCAGACCCGCAACGGCCTGGGGCACCACCGTGGGCGGCTCGGCGTCACGTCGAGCACGGAGCGTGACCTCGACCGTGCTGTGCGCCAGGACGCGGTGCGACTTGCCCACCACGGCACCGTCCACGAGGACGTCTCCGCCGGACGCGAGATCCGCGGCAGCACTGCGGGACAGGCCCAACATGCGGGCCAGCGCGACGTCGATCCGCTCCCCCTCCAGTCCCTCAGGCACGGAGACGGTCTTCACGTCGGAAAGGCTCACTGGTGCTCCATCTGGCTGTCGGTTGTCGAGGGCTGGTTGCCCTCAATGCTCTCGCCTCGGAGGGCGAGCACGGCGATGAGCACCGCAGCACACGTAATTCCAATGTCTGCGACGTTGAAGACCGGGAAACTCGGTAGGGCGAAGAAGTCCACCACGTGGCCGCGACCGAAGCCGGGCTCCCGGGTCAACCGGTCCACCAGATTGCCGCCTGCTCCCCCGATGAGCAGGGCCAGCGCCACCGCCCACGCCGGGTGCCCCACCTTGCGAGAGGTCCACAGGAGCGCGACCACGACCACGGAGGCCAATACGGTGAACACCCAGGTGTTTCCGGTGCCCATCGAGAAGGCCGCCCCGGAGTTGTAGACGAGGCGGAACTGCAGGAGCTCGCCAACCACCGGCACGGGAGGCTGCCCTTCGAGTGCCTGCTCAGCCCACGTCTTGGTTACCTGGTCCAGCACGATCCAGGTGACCGCCAGGAACACGATCCAGCGAAGGTTCGAACGGTAGAGCGCTCGCGTGGAGTCGATAGTCAGCGCCGTTCCTGTCGCCGCTTGCACGGCATACACAACGTGGCCCGGGGGAAGGCCTGCAGGCGCAGCTTGCCGATCGCGTTGCCGCACGACTCGCACACCCCGTAGCCCCCGGAGTCGATGCGCTCGATGGCGTGCGCCGTCTGCTCCATCAACGCCCGGGCGTTGTTGGCCAGCGTCATCTCGTGCTCACGCTCCCACGTCGCCGCCCCGGCGTCCGCCTGGTCGTCACCCGAACCCTCTCCCGACTCGTAGATCAGCAGGGACAGGTCGTGCTGAGCCTCCGCCAGCTCGACGTGCAGCCGCTCATCGTCAACCACCAGACCTGCTCTGACCTCAGCCAGCTCCTCGGTGGTCCACGGGTCCTCCTCGTGCAGCACGGGGACGCCGTTCGCCTCCGTCTGTGCGTCGGTGGTCTTGCTTGTCCTCAGCGACGATTCCCTAGCCACGGCCCTACCCCTTGCTGTACGAGCGCTGCTGAAAGCAACACGTTGAGCGGTGAGGATAGGGCACAAATCTGGGTAGCGCCACAGTGGGTCTGCGGCTAGCGCAGTCCCAGAAAAACGTCCTTAGTCGTTGCTACCGAGCAGCTCGAGGTGCTCGGACAACATCGACCGGAAACGCTGGCGGGCTTCCTTCTGTCGCGACTTCAGGTCATCGATGCTGGTGCCGATCTTCTTCTGCTGCTCAGCCAGGTCGGCGAGCACATTCGTGCGGCGCTGCTCGGCCTCGCGGACCATCTGGTCCCGTGCTTCCTGCGCTTCCCGAAGCAGCGTGTCATGGGTGTTCTGACCCTCGTTGACCAGCCGGTCGTGAGTGGCCTGCCCCTCGTTGATGAGCCGCTCGTGCGTCTCCTTGCCCGTGGCCACCAGCTCATCGTGCTGCTGCTGACCGGACTGCACCAGCTCGTCGTGCTGTGCCTGTCCTGACTGCACCAGCTCGTCGTGTTGCCGCTGGCCGGACTCCACCAACTCCTCGTGCTGGTTCTGCGCACTCTCGATCAAGGTGGCGGCGCGAGTGTCCGCCTCGCTCTGGACCCGTTGTTGATAGGCGTCGGCCTCCCCGACCAGGCGTGCCTTCGTGCTCTGCCCCTCCGAGACGTGCTGGTCATGGAGACGCTGAGCCAAGGAGATGATGGCGGTTGGATCCTCGGCGACCGCGGATGTGGAGACACCGTTGGGCGGGCTGTCCATCTGCTGCTCGCGAGACTGAGACGTCTGCTCCCCCGCCTCGGCGACCGCGTGCTCGGAGTCGGCAATCGCGCGAGCGGCGTCGTTGCTTTCGACGAGGGCCGCCTGCGCTTCGTCGATCTGCGCTCGGGCGGCGGCGATCCGGCTCTGGGCCTCGGCCTCGGTCTCCTCCGCTTCACTGCGAGCGGCGTCGATCCGTTGGTTCAGACCGTCGAGCTCCGCCACGAGCTCGTCCCGCTCGCGCCGCACCCGAGCCAGGTCTTCGCTCTGCGTCTCGAGCTCATCCTGCGAGACACCGGCGTCCGTCGGGAGCGCCGAAGCCCCGTCCCGGGAACCGCTGTCCGGTGCACCTTCGAGGCCCTGACCGGAGCGACAGTCCTTCAGGTCGTTCTCCAGCGAGACACGCTCAGCATTGAGGCGGCGCAGCTCGACCACAACCTCGTCGAGGAAGTCATCGACCTGTGTCTCGTCATACCCACGACGTAGATGGGTCGACGTAAAGCTTTTCTTGATGACGTCCTCGGGGGACAACGCCATAGTGCACCTCAATCAGCTCATGGATGAAGCGTCCTGTCGGACTTCCACCGGGCTTAGCTTCGCGGTCGGTGCAACCCTATCTGAACAGCACCGACAAACATCATCATCACGCAGCACGGCGGAGCCCCGCCCTAGAACGGAATGGCGCTGACCATGGCCCGGGCGACGCTGACTCCGATGATGAGCACGAGGAAGGCGAGGTCGAGCGCTACCCCACCGAGACGCAGCGGTGGAATCACGCGTCGGAGCGCCCGCAACGGAGGATCAGTCAGGCTGTAGATGAACTCGGCGATCACCAGCACCACGCCGGTAGGGCGCCATTCGCGGGAGAACACCTGGATCCAGTCGAAGATCAGGCGACCGATCAAAACGATGAAGTACAGATAGAGGGCAAGACCTAGGACGTAGCTGACCATAGGGCCAGTGTCTCAACTCTGGTTGAACAAACCCTGCTGGGCTCGCCCGGCCTCGACCGCGCCTTCGACCTCGACGTGAGCCGGCGACAGGAGAAAGACCTTGCTGGTCACCCGCTCGATCGAGCCGTGCAGCCCGAAGGCCAAGCCAGCAGCGAAGTCCACCAGACGTTTGGCGTCACCGTCATCCATCTCGGTCAGGTTCATGATGACCGGGGTGCCGACACGGAATGACTCGCCGATGTTCTTGGCTTCGTTGTAGGTGCGGGGGTGGATGGTCGTAATGCGATTCATCTCGCCTGCCTCGGGTTCTTGAACGACCCGAGCGACCGGTGTGCGCCGGGGCAACTGGGTGACTTCAGCACCGCGACCAGCGGTCTGCCCTGAAGGTCGGGAGTGCGCGTCGTCCTGTTTGCGCTGTCCCTCGGGCTGACGGTCGTGGGCGTCGTCGGCGTCGTCGTAGTCGTATCGGCCTTCGACCTCGGCTAGGCCCAGCCATTCCATGGTCGTTCGCAGTGCCCCAGCCATGTCAACGAGCTCCTTGTTACGTATGAAGGCCGCGCGAGCGGCCCTTCGGTCGAAAGTGACGTTACCGCTGGGTCGGACGTGATCCTAGGATTGCACTGCCGACACGCAGGTGTGTCGCGCCTACCTTCACAGCCTCCTCGAGGTCACCGCTCATCCCTGCGGACAACCAGTCGGCCGCGGGGTGGCTCGACCTGATCTGAGCGTGACAGCGGGCCAGCGCGGCGAAGGCTTTAGTCAAGGTTGCCTCGTCGTGAGTCGCGCCCGCGGGCGCAATGGCCATCACACCCCGAAGGCGGAGGAACTCTGCAGCGGCGATGGCGTCGGCCAGAGAGAGGGCCTCACCAAGGCGCACTCCCCCGCGCCGTTCGATATCACCGTCATCGAGATCCACCTGAAGGGTGACGTCCAGGGGCCCGACCCGCTCCGACTCTGCGATGGCGGAACCGCTCGCCCGGTCCAGTGCCGTGACCAGCCGGGTGCGGTCGACGGAGTGCACCGCGTCCGCGTAGCGCACGATCGAGCGCGCCTTCTTGGTCTGGACCTGGCCGATCATGTGCACGGCCGGGAGACCTTTCGCCCCCACCTGCGAGCGGACCTGGTCCATCTTGGTCCGTGCTTCCTGATCCCGGCTCTCGCCGATATCGGCCACCCCGAGGTTCATCAAGGCCAAGACATCTCGCGCCGGGAAGAACTTCGTGACGACCATGAGCGTGACCGACCCCCGGTCTCGCCCTGCCGCAGCGCACGCCCGCTCGACTCGATCCTCCACCCGCCGCAGAGCGTCACGGAGCTCTCGGACCCTGGACTCGGAGGCGACACCCTCCTGCGAGCCACCCGCCGCATCACCCGTGGGGTCACCGCGCTCGATCGGTCTGCTCATCGTTCTTCCCGCCTCTCTGCCTCGATCGGTGCGGGCAGCGCACTCAGCTCCCGGTGGCGGGCGCAGTCAATCGCACCACAGCCGCAAACCGTCCGGCATGGGGGTCGCCGCGATGGGAGTACAGGTCGGTTGACTCGCGCGTGCAGCCAGCGAGCCATCGCACGGCGACGTGTTCGGAGGCAAGCTGCTCCATGACTGCCCCCGCCACGTCGATGGCGGGCGTCCCCGACCACGAGACGGCATACGCCGCTCGGTAGGCGTGGGTGGCGTCGTCACGCATGGAGCCGGGCACTTCGTAGCATCTTCCACAGATCGAAGGTCCGACGACGGCTTCGAGGTTGCTTGCGCCTCGTTCACGCAACCGGTGGACCGTCCGCACCACCACAGCGTCGGTCATCCCCGCTCGGCCGGCATGGACCGCACCGACCCAGCCGGCCTGGCGGTCGAGCAGCAGCACCGGGGTGCAGTCGGCGACCAACACGGCCAGCGCAATGTCCGAGCGGTTGGTGATCACTGCGTCGCAGGCATCCTCGGCCTGCCCGGCCGGACGATCGGCGTCCACGACCTCGACGTGGCAGCCGTGCACCTGACGCATGAACCGCAGCGACGAGCTCTCGAGACCGAACTGTGCAGCGAGGATCTCCCGGTTCCGCGCCACCGCTTCCGGTCGGTCCCGCACACCGGCACCGAGGTTGAACGTGGAATGGCTTCCCGTGCTGACCCCGTCGAAGCGATCCGTGACCGCCCAGTCCACCCCGAAG
>JBASAN010000337.1:0-15505 GCA_049650625.1 Ornithinimicrobium sp. | reverse complement strand
AACTCGATCACCGTCCGGTTGGAGCTCCCTGCGAGGGTCACCGCGGTCAGTGAGATCACCGGGGCGGTCGAGCGGGAGGGCGGCATGGTGACCGCGGTCGACATCGCCGAGTCCGGCACCGAACGGCTACGCGCCGACCTGACGATCGCCACGCGCGGCAGCGACCACGCCGACGAGGTCGTGGCGGCGATGCGCAAGGTCCAAGGCGTGGAGATCGGCAAGGTCAGCGACCGCGTCTTCCTGGTCCACCTGGGCGGCAAGCTGAGCGTGGAGTCCAAGCTACCGATCCGCAACCGGGACGACCTGTCGTTGGTCTACACACCCGGGGTGGCGAAGATCTGCCAGGCCATCTACGAGAACCCCGAGGACGCCCGCCGGTTGACCATCAAGCGCAACACGGTGGCCGTGGTGACCGACGGCACAGCCGTCCTGGGGTTGGGCAACATCGGCCCGCTGGCCGCGATGCCCGTCATGGAGGGCAAGGCCGCGCTGTTCAAGAAGTTCGGCAACATCGACGCCTTCCCGATCTGCCTGGACACCACCGACACCGAAGAGATCATCACCGTCGTCAAGGCGATCTCGCCGGGATTCGCCGGGATCAACCTGGAGGACATCTCGGCTCCCCGGTGCTTCGAGATCGAGCGCCGCCTCCGGGACGAGCTGGACATCCCGGTCTTCCACGACGACCAGCACGGCACTGCAATCGTGGCCCTCGCCGCGCTGAACAACGCCCTGCGGGTGGTGAACAAGGAGATCGAGGATGTCCGCGTGGTGATGTCGGGTGCAGGGGCAGCCGGCACCGCGATCATCCGGCTGCTGATCAAAGCGGGGGCGGGCAACGTCGTGGTGGCCGACGTCAACGGTCTGGTGCATCCGGACCGGCCCGACATCTGCGACGGCGACGACGAGAACCTGAAGTGGATCGCTGACCACACCAACTCCACCCGGATGACCGGAACGCTGCGGGAGGCCCTGGTGGATGCCGACGTCTTCATCGGTGTCTCCGCAGGCGGGATCCTGACCGGCGACGACATCGCCACCATGGGCAAGGACGCGATCGTCTTCGCGATGGCCAACCCCATCCCCGAGGTCGATCCCGCCGAGGCGGGGAAGCACGCCACCGTGGTGGCCACCGGGCGCAGTGACTTCGCCAACCAGATCAACAACGTGCTCGTCTTCCCCGGGGTGTTCCGCGGGCTCATCGACGCCGCGACCGACGAGGTCACCGACGACATGCTGTTGGCGGCTGCGGTGGCCCTGTCCAACGTGGTCGGTGAGGACGAGCGCAACCCGACCTACATCATCCCCAGCGTTTTCAACCCGAAGGCGACGAAGGCCGTGGCCGAAGCGGTGGAAGCAGCCGCCCGCCGGCGGTCGCAGACCCGGGCCCAGCCGGAGACGGCCGACGATCCTGCCTAGGCGGGAGACGGTGGATCACCCTGGAGGGTTCGGTCGGGGCCGTCTCCTGGGCTGGGTGGCGTTGAGCGCATTGGTCGTGCTCCAGATCTACGCGCTCTACCTAGCGGTGCCTACCGCCGAGCGGCAGATCCCGTATGTGGATAAGTTCGTGCACATGGCTCTGTTCGCGACGCCTGCCGCGGTGGCTGCTGCCCTGCGGATGCGCTGGTTCATCGGCGCGCTGGTGCTGCACGCCCTTGTCAGTGAGCCCCTCCAGGCGGCCGTGACCAGACACCGGAACGAGGATGTGTGGGACGGGGTGGCCGACCTCCTCGGTATCGCGGTGGGGGTGGCGGCCGTGCGCCAGTGGAGGTCCGATCGTCCCCGCCTCGAGAGCGCAGGTGAGCGTGGATGACGGATGTGTCCCGGTTTGCCGGTCGGTTGTTGGTCGCCACCCCTTCGCTATCGGACTTCTTCGATCGCGCCGTCGTCCTGATCCTGCAGCATGACGACGACGGCACCCAGGGGCTGGTGCTCAACAAGCCGTTGGACGCGCAGGTCGACGCCGTGTTGCCGCAGTGGCACCCGCACGTCACCGAGCCTGCGCGTCTGTTCCAGGGCGGTCCGGTCGGGATGGACAGCGCCCTCGGTCTGGTGCAACTGCCGACCACCGATCCGCCGCCCACCGTGGTGGGAGTGAACGTGCTGGGTGGAGGGGTCGGTCTGGTGGATCTGGATGCGCCGGCCGAGGTGGTCGTCCCTCAGGTCCGCTCGTTGCGCGTCTACGTGGGGTATGCGGGCTGGACGCCCGGACAGCTTCGCGAGGAGATCGAGGACGGTGCCTGGCACGTGGTCGATGCCGACCCGCGGGACGCCTTCCGCCCCGACGCCGAGAAGCTCTGGCGGGAGGTCCTGATGCGACAGCGCAACAAGACCTCCTGGTTGGCCACCTACACCGAGAATCCAGAGCACAACTGAGCGTCGCCTCATCGGCCAAGCATCGTAGACTCGGCGGATGGACGCAGCTATCCACCTGATGAGTCAGCCGCTCGACTCCCCCGAGGCTCCCACCGGCCCCGACACCCGCACCGCGCTCCTGGAGCGCGAGGACACGCGGGTCACGCCGGAGCTGAGCGAGCCCGGTGACCACGAGCGCCTTGCACACTACGTGCGTAAGGAGAAGATCATGGAGAGCGCGATGTCCGGAGAGCCGGTGACCGCGCTGTGCGGCAAGGTCTGGATTCCGGGGCGCGACCCCAAGAAGTTCCCGGTCTGCCCCACCTGCAAGGAGATCTACGACGGTCTTCGTGCGCCGCAGGACGGCGGGGAGTAGCCACCTCGTTCACGCGCCCTGTCGACCCGCCTCGGGAGGCGGCGACACGCGATAACACGGTCCGTCGAGCCACGGCATACCACGGCCGTCCGGGCATGTCGGTCGAGGGAATTGCCTATATTCAACGACGATGAGCACCTCAGCCGCCTCCCACCTCTCGCCTTCGTATCCGGAGCGTGCCGCTTGGGGGACCGCCGAGAAGCTGCGCGCCTGGCAGGCCGATGCCCTGCAGATCTACCTGGACCAGCGTCCCCGGGACTTCCTGGCCGTCGCCACCCCCGGGGCGGGCAAGACCACCTTTGCCCTGCGCATCGCGACCGAGCTGCTGGACCGCGGTGAGATCGAGCGGGTGACCGTGGTAGCTCCCACCGAGCACCTGCGCACCCAGTGGGCCGATGCCGCCGCCAAGGTGGGCATCGACATCGACCCCCACTTCAGCAACAGCCAGGGGCGGCACGGAGCGCAGTTCCGCGGAGTGGCCGTGACCTATGCGGGGGTGGCCAGCAAGCCGCTCCTGCACCGGGCGCGCACCGAGGCCGCCCGCACCCTGGTGATCCTGGACGAGGTCCACCACGGGGGCGACGCGCTGTCGTGGGGCGACGCGATCCGGGAGGCCTTCGATCCGGCGGCGCGACGGTTGGCCCTGACGGGGACACCTTTCCGCTCCGACACGGCGGCCATCCCGTTCGTGCGCTACGAGATGGACGAGCAGGGGATCCTGCGATCGCGCGCCGACTACACCTACGGGTACGGGGAGGGCCTGCGGGACGGGGTGGTGCGACCGGTGCTGTTCCTGGCCTACGGCGGGGGTATGCGGTGGCGCACCAAGGCCGGCGACGAGGTCCAGGCGCGGCTCGGGGAGGCCGTCACCAAGGACGTCACGGCGCAGGCATGGCGGACGGCACTGGAGCCGACGGGGGAGTGGATCCCGGCCGTGCTGGCCGCCGCCAACACCCGCCTGTCCGAAGTGCGTCGCCACGTCCCCGACGCCGGGGGCCTGGTCATCGCCACCGACCAGGCCAACGCGCGCGCCTACGCCCGGCAGCTCGAAGCGATCTGCGGCGAGCCGGTCACGGTGGTGCTGTCCGACGACGCGGGCGCGTCCAAGCGGATCGAGGAGTTCAGTGCGGCGGACTCGCGCTGGATGGTGGCGGTGCGCATGGTCTCCGAGGGCGTCGACGTCCCGCGGCTGTGCGTCGGCGTCTACGCCACGTCGACCTCGACACCCCTGTTCTTCGCCCAGGCGGTGGGCCGCCTGGTCCGAGCGCGGCGCCGCGGGGAGACCGCATCGGTGTTCCTGCCCAGCGTGCCGGCCCTGCTGACCCACGCGGGCAACCTGGAGCTGGAACGCGACCATGCTCTGGACCGCGCCGGTCGCCCCGACGAGGAGGACGACCTGTGGTCGGCCGAAGAAGGGCTGCTCCGCTCCGCAGCAGAAGGAGAGCACGCGCTGGACTCGACCGGGAAGTTCGAGGCTCTGGAGTCCGACGCACAGTTCGACCATGTCCTCTTCGATGCCGAGCAGTTCGGGCTGGGCGCCTTGCCCGGCAGTGACGACGAGAGCGACTACCTTGGCCTTCCCGGACTGTTGGAGCCCGACCAGGTGGCGCACGTGCTGCGCGAGCGACAGAGCAAACAGGTCCGCGGAGGCGGTGGTCGAGAAGCTGCCGCCAAGGTCGCAGCGCACCGTGCGGTGGCCGAGCATCGCAAGGAGCTCAACAAGCTCGTCTCGGCCTACGCCCGCAAGTCGGGACAACCCCACGCGATCGTGCACGCCGAGCTCCGGCGCAGCTGCGGTGGTCCCGAGCTGGCCACGGCGCACGGTGACCAGGTCCAGGAGCGCATCGAGACCCTGCGCCGCTGGTTCGTCGGTCGCCGCTAGCGCTTGCTCCCTCCGGCGCGACGTGCTCGGGCGTTCCGGGTGCTGGGAGTCGGCGGACGATCAGTAGAGGAACATGGGCTTTCCTCGCACGTGACGGACCTTCGGGCGGTAGCCCTCCTGGTCGTACAGCTCGTCGATGTCGACGCGCTTCACGCCCTCGCCGGTCACCGAGATCGGAACGGAGGAGTAGGTGCCGTTGCGCAGCGCCACCATCCGACCCGTCGACCCGTCGAGCGCGAGGTCGGCCGCCATCACCGCATAGTTGGTGGCCACCATGAGGTCGAGGGAGTCCGGGCTACCCGAGCGCATCAGGTAGCCGACCTGCTGGTAGACGATGTCCTGTCCGGTGCGCTCCTTGATCAGCTCGCCGGTGACCTGTCCGATGCCGCCGAGCTTGCGGTGGCCGTAGGCGTCCGCCTCACCGCTGAGCATCATCTCGCCGCCGGCGATGGTGGCGCCTTCCGAGATCGTGGCCATCGCGTAGCGGCTGGGGTTGCGCCCCTTGTCGGCGACGAGTAGCTCGCACAGCCGGTCGATGTCGAACGGCACCTCGGAGATGAGCGCGCGGTCCACTCCGGCGAGGTAGGCGGTGATCAACGAGGTCTCACCGCTGTAGCGGCCGAACAGCTCGACGACCGCAATCCGCTCGTGCGAGCCGGTCGAGGTGCGCAGGTTGTGGATGAACTGCACGCCTCGGGTGATGGCGGTCGAGAAGCCGATGCAGTAGTCGGTGCCATGGACGTCGTTGTCCATGGTTTTGGGGATGGCGATCGTCGGCACGCCCTCCTGGTGCATCCGCAGACCGTAGGACAGGGTGTCGTCGCCCCCGATCGGGATGAGCACATCGATGCCGACGTGGTCCAACACCTTCAGAGCGTGCGGGGTGAAGTCGTGCGGACCGTCGCCGACCGCCTGGTCAGCGAGGAAGTCGGGCACGTCGCGGGTTGGCATCTTGCCGGGGTTCGTCCGTGAGGAGTGCAGGAACGTCCCCCCGCTGCGGTCGACGGTACGGACCACCGTGGGGTCCAGGGTCAGGAAGTTGGCCTCGACCGTGGCAGGGTCGTCGAGGTTCGTGGTCGCCAGACCGCCCCATCCTCGACGGATGCCGACCACCTCGTGCCCAGCCTCGTGGACCCGGTTGACCACCGCCTTGATACACGGGTTGAGCCCGGGAACGTCGCCCCCGCCGGTCAGTACGCCGATCCGCATACAACAGTCCTCTCTGGTTTGTGATGCCTCCGTTGGCCTCGGCCATGCTAGTGGCACAGATCACATCTGAGGTGCCCGGTATCGGCCGAAAGGTTGCCACAACACGAGTCCGCCGGAATAGTGCGGGCATGAGCCAAGCACCCAGCCCCGCAACCTACGACGGCCACGGCGACGTGCCGATCGGTGACTACGCATTTCTGAGCGACGGGGAGGTTTCCGCCCTGGTGTCTCCGGGTGGGTCCATCGACTGGATGTGCGTGCCCCGCTTCGACTCACCGAGCGCCTTCGGCCGCGTGCTGGGTCGTCACGCCGGATCCTTCGGCATCGCCCCCACGGACGCCCGCGTGCCGGCGGCTCGCCGCTACCTGCCCGGCACGATGGTCCTGGAGACCAGCTGGGGCACCGACACCGGCTGGATGATCGTGCGCGACGCGCTGCTGATCGGCCCCTGGCACCACAGCGAGGACCGGTCGAACACCTACCGCAGGACGCCCACCGACTATGAGGCCGAGCACATCCTCCTGCGCACCATCCGCTGCGTCTCGGGCGAGGTGCAGACCACGATGGACTGTGAGCCGGTGCTGGACTACGGCCGTGCCCACGTCACCTGGACCTACAGCGAGGAGTCCTACAACCAGGGCGTCGCCAAGGTCGAAGGCAAGGACGGGGTCGATTTGGAGCTGACCTTGACGTCGGACATGCGACTCGGGTTCGAGGGAGGTCAGGCGCAGAGCCGGACCTTGCTGAAGGCCGGAGATGTGCGCTACGTCGCGTTGTCGTGGAACGGTGCCCCGCCACCGATGGACTTCGAGGACGCTTACAAGCGACAGGTCTACACCGCGCACCACTGGCAGCACTGGCTGGCCCGGGGGAACTTTCCGGACCACCCCTGGCGGACCTACCTGCAACGCAGCGCCCTGACGCTGAAGGGGCTGACCTACGCCCCCACCGGGGCCATCGCGGCGGCGGGCAGCACTTCTTTGCCGGAGACCATCGGTGGTGGACGGAACTACGACTACCGGTTCACCTGGATCCGGGACGCCACGTTCGCGCTCTGGGGCCTGTACTCACTCGGCTTCGACTGGGAGGCGTTGGATTTCTTCGCCTTCATCGCCGATGTGGCCAGCCGGGATGACGATCTGCAGATCATGTACGGCATCGGGGGCGAGCGAAAGCTCACCGAGCACGAGCTCGACCACCTCTCGGGGTATGCCGACTCACGCCCGGTGCGGATCGGCAACGCGGCCTACGCCCAGAAGCAGCACGACGTCTGGGGCGCTCTGCTGGACTCGGTCTACCTGCACATCAAGTCCGCCGACCACCTGGACAGCCGGGTGTGGCCGATCCTGGAGAAGCAGGTCGACCAAGCGCTGAAGCACTGGAAGGACCCCGACGCCGGGATCTGGGAGGTTCGCGGCGATCTGAAGCACTTCACCTCCTCCAAGATCATGTGTTGGGTGGCTGCCGACCGAGGCACCCATCTGGCCCGGCTCTATGGGGAGCACAAGCGCGCCGACGAGTGGGCTGCCGCTGCCGAGGAGATGAAGGCCGACATCCTCGAGCACGGTGTTGACAAGCGTGGGGTCTTCACGCAGTACTACGGCACCGACGCGCTGGACGCCTCGCTGCTGTTGGCGGTCCTGCTGCGCTTCCTGCCGGCTGATGACGAGCGGATCAGGGCCACGGTGCTGGCCATCGCCGATGAGCTGACGGTCGGCGGCTTGGTGCTGCGATACAAGGTCGAGGAGACCGATGACGGGTTCGAGGGTGAGGAGGGCACGTTCACGATCTGCTCCTTCTGGCTGGTCTCCGCCCTGTGTGAGATCGGCGAGTTGCAGCGAGCTCGTCGGCTCTGTGCCAAGCTCTTGTCGCTGAGTGGTCCGCTGGAGCTGTATGCGGAGGAGATCGACGCCGAGAGTGGGGCGCATCTGGGCAACTTCCCGCAGGCGTTCACCCACCTGGCCTTGATCAACGCGGTCCAGCACGTCATCCGGCTGGAGCAGGAGGAGCGGGACTCCCCGGCCCACGGATAGCTGTCGCCGTCGCGGTCGGCAGAGGCGTAGGTTGAGCCGCACTGACAACAAGGAGGACGTATGAGCGTGAGTGCGCAGCGGACGACGCAGATCCTGGCGGCGGCCGAGACCCAGCTGTTCGTCAACGGTGAGTTCGTCGACGCCGAGGGCGGTGCGAGGTTCGATGTCGTGAATCCCGCCACCGAGGAGGTGCTGTGCCAGGTCGCCGACGGCAGCCCCGCTGACGGGATGAGGGCGCTGGAGTCAGCGGCAGCGGCACAAGCCGACTACGCGGCCACCACGGGTCTGCACCGCCACGGCATCCTGATGCGCGCCTTCGAGCTGATGATGGAGCGGAAGGACGACCTGGCGTTGCTGATGACCCTGGAGATGGGCAAGCCGCTGGCCGAGTCCGCCGGTGAGATCGCCTACGCTGCCGAGTTCTTCCGCCACTTCGCTGCCGAGGCCCTGCGCGGCGCCGGGAGCTACCAGCCCTCACCTCAGGGCGGGGCCCGGTTCATGGTCACCAAGCAACCGGTGGGGCCGTGCCTGCTCATCACCCCCTGGAACTTCCCCATGGCCATGGGCACCCGCAAGATCGGTCCGGCGTTGGCGGCCGGCTGCACGACGGTGCTCAAGCCTGCGCAACAGACGCCGCTGTCGATGCTGGCCCTGGCCGGCATCCTGCGCGAGGCGGGGGTGCCAGATGGCGTGGTCAACATCGTCCCCACCACGGACTCCGGTGGGGTCATGGAGCCGTTGATCACCTCCGGCATCGCGCGCAAGCTCTCCTTCACTGGCTCGACCGGCGTCGGCAAGGTGCTGCTGAAGCAGAGTGCGGAGAAGGTGTTGCGAACCTCCATGGAGCTGGGTGGCAACGCGCCGTTCGTCGTGTTCGAGGACGCCGACCTGGACGAGGCCGTGGCCGGGTGCATGCAGGCCAAGATGCGCAACATGGGCGAGGCCTGCACGGCCGCCAACCGGATCTACGTGCAGGCCAGCGTGCTCGAAGCCTTCGCCGACAAGCTGACGGCCAAGATGTCTGCCCTGGAGGTTGGCGACGGCACGAAGGACAGCAGCCAGGTCGGGCCCTTGATCGACGGCAAGGCTCAGGGCACCGTCGACGCGATGGTGCGTGACGCCGTCGATGCGGGAGCCACCGTTCATACCGGGGGAGAGCGTCCCGACGGCCCGGGATATTACTACCCGCCGACGGTCCTCACAGGAGTCCCGGCTTCGGCCCGGATGGCTCGGGAGGAGATCTTCGGTCCGGTGGCGGGTCTGATGTCCTTCGAGACCGAAGCAGAGGCCATCGAGCGGGCGAACGACACCGAGTACGGGTTGGTCGCCTACGTCTTCACCAACGACCTGCGCCGCGCTGTGCGGGTGGCGGAGGGGATCGACGCCGGCATGGTCGGACTGAACCAGGGTGTGGTCTCCAACCCCTACGCGCCGTTCGGTGGGGTGAAGGAGTCCGGCCTGGGCCGCGAGGGCGGCTCCGTGGGCATCGAGGAGTATTTGGAGACGAAGTACATCGGCATCGCGATGTGACACAGTTGCGCACATGAGTCAGCAACCTGGGTGGTACGACGACCCGCGCGAGTCCGATCTTCTGCGGTACTGGGATGGCGTCCAGTGGACCAACCACACCAGCCCCCGGCGCCGACCGAACCTGGACCGGACCAGCCAGAACATCGCCGACGACGGTGCCGCCTACGGCTCGGGCGAAGGAGGTCAGAGCTACGGCGGCCAGCAGTACGGCAGTCCGCCCTATGGTGGCCGAGAGGCTGGCAGTCAGGGTTCTGGTTACGGCGCGCAGAGCGGGTATCAGCCGATGCCCGGTGGTGGCTTCGAGGCTTCAGATCCCGCCGCGCGGACTCCGGACGGACAGCCGATCTCAGGATGGTGGCGACGGTTCTTCGCCCGGTTCCTGGACTACCTCCTGGTGAGCATTTTGTCGCTGGCTTTGATCCCGCTGGTGGCGCCTGACCTGGTCGACAACTTCCGCCAGGTCATCGATCTGGCCACCGCCACCGGCAGCACGACGGACCAGATCACCGAAGCCACCAACGACTTCGTCGCCCAGGCTGGACGGTTCGGACTGGCGAGCGCCGTCCTGAGTGTCGTCTACGAAGCGCTGTTCCTGAAGTTCCTGAGCGGCACACCCGGCAAGTTGGTCCTCGGGCTTCGCGTCCGCCTCCGTGACCACGGCGGTCCCTTGGCGTGGAGCACGAGCATTATCCGGGCGCTCATCTGGCACGGCCCGGCCTTCCTGGGAGCGGTGCCGCTCCTCGGCGTTGTTGCTAACCTCTTTCCCCTGGTCAACGGCCTGTGGCCACTCTGGGACCAGCAGAAGCAGTCGCTGAACGACAAAGGCGCGAAGACCAACGTCGTCCGCCGTTGAGTCGCTCACTGCGCTGAGCCGTGGACCCGCGGCTGGCCCACGGCTCAGTGCCGACGCTTCCTGTTCAGTCTGCGCCAGACCCGCCCGACGTCTCGATCAGGACGCCTTCGTCGCGCATCCGCTCGATGGCACGCTCGGTGGTGTCCGGGCTGACCCCCACGGTCAGGTCCAGCAGCAGGTGGGTCCGAAACCCCTCCGTCACTGCGTCTAGCGCGGTGGCCCGCACGCAGTGGTCCGTCGCGATGCCGACCACGTCCAGGTCGTCCACGTCGTGCTCGTGCAGCCATGCGGCGAGCAGGACGACGTCCCCCGCGATCTCCACGCTTCCCTCGAACCCGCTGTAAGCCGCGACGTGCTCCCCTTTGCGGAAGACCGCTTGGACGTGGGCCAGCGCCGGGTCGAGCTCGGGGCGGAACTCGGACCCCACCGTGCCGACCTCGCAGTGAACGGGCCAAGAGTCCTGGAAGTCGGGCTCCGTCGACCAGTGTGAACCCGGATCGACATGCCAGTCCGCGGTTGCGGCGATAGCCGCATAGGACTCGGCATGAGCCACGACATAGTCGCTGATCCGCGAGGCGACGTCGATCCCACCGTCCACGGGCATCGACCCTCCCTCGCAGAAGTCGTGCTGGACGTCCACGATCACCAAGCCTCGGGTCATGGCATCACACTAACGAAAAGGTCAGGTCCCCTCGAGGTAGGTGGTGGGGAGGGCCGACTCACCGTTGGACATCCGCAACGCGCGGGTGGGCAGCTCGGCCCGTGAGGCGGTGTGCCGCTCGCGGGCGGTGTGTGCGTCCGTGGCGGCTACGACCGCGCCGTCGCGCACCAGCTCGATCAGCAGACTGCGGTCGTCGCCGTCGTCCACCGGGGGCTGGTCGACCCCGACGACCTCCTCCTGCGCGACCCCGGTGCTGTTGCGCCGACGGAGGGCGAACTTGCGTCCGCCCACGGAGGCTTTGTCTCGGCTGACCTTGGCCACCCCTTCCATCACTCCCGCATCGTTCTCCCGGCTGACCAGCTTGTAGACCATTCCGGCGGCAGGCGCGCCGGAGCCCGTCACCACTTGGGTCCCCACGCCGTAGGAGTCGACGGGCGCGGACGCGAGGGCGGAGATGGCGAACTCGTCGAGGTCCGAGGTCACGACGATGTGGGTGTCCACGGCGCCGAGGTCGTCGAGCTGCCGCCGGACCTCCTGGGCACCGGAGATCAGGTCGCCCGAGTCCAGACGCACGCCGCCGAGCTGGGGCCCGGCGAGCTCGACGGCCAAGGCCACACCGTGGGGGATGTCGTAGGTGTCCACCAGCAGGGTGGTGTCCTCGCCCAGGCTGGATAGCTGCGAGGCGAACGCGGCCCGCTCGTCGTCGTGCAGCAGAGTGAAGGAGTGGGCGGCGGTGCCGAGTGTCGGTATGCCGTGCCGACGGCCGGCCTCGAGGTTGGACGTGCCGCTGAAGCCAGCGATGTAGGCCGCTCGTGCCGCGGCCACGGCCGACCCCTCATGGGTGCGCCGCGACCCCATCTCGATGCATGGCCTGCTCCCGGCGGCAGCAGTCATCCGGGAAGCGGCAGAGGCCACCGCGGAGTCGTGGTTGAGCATCGACAGGATCAGGGTCTCCAGGATGACCCCTTCGGCGAACGTCGACTCCACCACCATCAGCGGCGACCCGGGGAAGTAGACCTCTCCCTCGGCATACCCCCAGATGTCTCCGGTGAAGCGGTACGTCGACAGGTAGTCCAGGGTCGGCTGGTCCACCACGGATGCCTCCGCGAGGTAGTCGAGCTCGGAAGGGCCGAAGCGGAAGTCGGCCAGGGACTCCAGGAAGCGACCCGTGCCGGCGAGGACCCCGTAGCGCCGACCTTGCGGCAGCCCTCGGGCGAACGCCTCGAACACGCAGCGCCGATGGGCATGCCCGCTGGACAGCGCGGCCTGCAGCATCGTCAGCTCGTAGTGGTCGGTGAGCAGCGCCGAACTGGGTGCGGTCATGCAGGCACTTTAGAGTGGGAGCCGTGCCCCACGCTTCATTGCCGTCACCGGAGTGCTCGATGACGCCGGACGGTGACCCGACCCGGGACTCCGACCTCGCCGTCATGGAGCGCCCCGAAGCCGACACCCCGTGGATCACGCTGGTGTGGAACGACCCGGTGAACCTGATGTCCTACGTCACCTGGGTGTTGCAGACGCACTTCGGCTACTCCCGCCCCAAGGCCGAGAAGCTCATGCTCGACGTCCATCAGGTAGGGCGTGCCGTGGTCTCCCACGGTAGCCGCGAGAAGATGGAAGCCGATACTGAAGCCATGCACGGCTACGGCCTGTGGGCGACCTACCAGAAGGACGACTGAGTGGCGCAGGCCTTTGCCCGCAAGAAGGGCCGCATCGTCGGGCGGCTGGACTCCGAGGAGATTGCCGTAGTCCTGCAGTTGCTGCGGCTGACCAAGGACTTCGTGGCCCCCGAGCACGAGGACACCGGTGACCCGCTGATGGACCTCATCGCGGGGTTGGGTGAGTCCGACGCCCCACCGCAGGAGCCTCGAGACCCTGCGCTGTTGCGCCTCCTTCCACCGGCGCACCGCACCGACGACGCTCAGGCCGCAGAGTTCCGGGCGCTGACCGAGCATTCGGTGCGACAACGCAAGACCCGCACCCTCGCCTCAGCCATCGAGGCCTTGGTCCACGCCGATCCGCCGTCGATCTCCTGGGACCAGACCCAGGCTCAGACCGTGATGGTGGCGCTCACCGACGTGCGTCTGATCCTGGGCGAACGGCTGGGTCTACGCACGGACGAGGACTCGACGGCGCTGCACGAGGAGATGTTCGAAGCGCTGCACGCCACGGGTCATGAGGCGGACGAGCGCTCGGCGCAGGAGCAGGCGCGGATGCAACAGATGGCCTACTACGACTTCCTGTCCTGGCTGCAGGAGAGCATCGCGTTGTCTTTGCTGGGGGAGTGATCCTCTAGTCTGAGCGGCATCATGACGAGCCACTCCGCACCCCACAGCGACACTGAGTCCCACCAGATCACCGGCGCAGACGTCCGCGTCCGATTCGCCCCTTCGCCCACCGGCACCCCGCACGTGGGGATGGCGAGGACGGCCCTGTTCAACTGGGCCTTCGCTCGGCATCACGGCGGCACGTTCGTCTTCCGGATCGAGGACACCGACGCCACCCGCGACTCCCAACAGTCCTTCGACGAGCTGCTCGATGCTCTGGGGTGGTTGGGTCTGGACTACGACGAGGGCCCCGGAGTCGGCGGACCGTACGGCCCCTACCGACAGAGTGAACGGGCGCAGAGCCACCGCCGCGTGGCCGCAGCCCTCCTCGAGGGTGGATACGCCTACGAGTCCTTCGCGACACCGGAGGAGGTCGAGGAGCGGCACCGCTCGGCCGGGCGAGACCCGAAGCTGGGCTACGACAACTACGATCGGGACCTGACCTCGCAGCAGAAGGCGGCGTACCGCGAGCTGGGCCGCGAGCCCGTGCTGCGTCTGCGTATGCCGGATGAGGACATCACCTTCACCGACCTCGTTCGTGGCGAGGTGACCTTCGCCGCCGGGGTCGTGCCGGACTTCGTCATCATGCGCACCGGTGGTCAGCCCCTCTACACTCTGGTCAACCCGGTGGACGATGCGGCCATGGGGATCACCCATGTCATCCGGGGCGAGGACCTACTGTCCTCGACGCCACGACAGATCGCCCTCTACCGGGCGTTGATCGCCATCGGTGAAGCCACGCGCGTTCCGACCTTCGGTCACCTACCGCTGGTGTTGGGTGAGGGCAACCGCAAGCTCAGCAAGCGTGACCCGGCCTCCAACCTCTTCCTGCACCGCCAGCGCGGGTTCCTGCCTGCAGGAATGATCAACTACCTGGCCCTGCTGGGGTGGGCGATCAGCGGAGACCGAGACGTCTTCACTCCGGACGAGCTGGTCGAGGCTTTCGATATCGAGCAGGTCAACCCCAACCCCGCCCGTTGGGACCAGCAGAAGGCCGAGGCGATCAACGCCGAGCACGTCCGCTCTCTGGCCCCGTCGGACTTCGCGGCGCGGCTGCTTCCGGTGATGCAGGACGCCGGCGCCATGCCGATGCCGAGCACCCATGCACAGGCGGCCCGACTGGTGGAGATCGCTCCGTTGCTGCAGACGCGAGTCCAGGTCCTGGCGGAGGCCGCCCCGATGGTGGCACCGTTCTTCGCCGAGGATGACGCCCTGCCCATCGCCGACGATGCGCGAGCGCAGCTGAAAGAGTCGGCCGCTGACGTGCTGCAAGCCGCCTTGGACGCGTTGGAGGCGCTCCCTGCGGCGTCGGAGTCGCCCCTGGAGTCCGAAACGCACTGGCGGGCTCCCGCGATCGAGCGTGCCCTGAGGGAAGCCATCGTCGAAGGGCTGGGTATCAAGCCGCGGCTCGCCTTCGGTCCGTTGCGGACGGCGGTCTCCGGGCAGCGCGTGTCGCCCCCGTTGTTCGAGTCGATGGAGATTCTCGGGAAGCACTCGACGACGGTTCGGCTGCGCAGGCTGTTGGACGAGCTGGGCTGAGAGCACCGGATCAGGAGTGACCGGGCGAGACGATTTGGGTGCCGGTTGGTGGACCGGTATCGTTCCTCCTCGGTCGACCCGGTCAGACAAGATCGGATAAACCCCCATGGGGTATGGTGTAATTGGCAGCACGACTGATTCTGGTTCAGTTAGTCTAGGTTCGAGTCCTGGTACCCCAGCGCACGTTGATAGGCTCGCCCTGTCGAACTGCACGATGGTCGAAGTTGACCAGCACTCAAGGCCCCGTTGTGTAGCGGCCTAGCACGCCGCCCTCTCAAGGCGGTAGCGCGGGTTCGAATCCCGTCGGGGCTACAGAGGCAGAGGGCCTCCGATCTTACCGAGATCGGAGGCCCTTTTGCTTGTCCTGGTAACGATCTGAACCTTTTGTAGGTAGACGGACCGAGAAGCAAAGCCTAAAATCATTTGCGGACAATCAATTTGACGCTAGCCAGACGGTGAGGCGCGCCATGTCCACAAAGGAGAGGCCAACATGAACAAAGCAGACCTCATCGAGAGAATTTCTCGTGAGCTGGGTGGGCGGCAGGAGGCGACAAGGGCTATCGAAGTCATTGTCGACGCCATTCTGCGTGAAGTGGCATCGGGAGGGAGTGTCGGAATTACCGGTTTCGGCACCTTTGAGCGGATCGATAGGGCTCCGCGCACCGGCCGGAACCCGCGCACAGGTGCTGCCGTGCCGATCGAGGCGACCAGCGCCCCGCGTTTCCGCCCCGGGACGTACT
>JBASAN010000336.1:0-5202 GCA_049650625.1 Ornithinimicrobium sp. | reverse complement strand
CTACCAAGCTGCGCCACATCCCGTATGCCTGTTGACCAGGACTTCTGTGCCAAGTTGAGCGCAATTCCTAACCCACTGTTTTCGGGGAAAACGGGGGAAATCTGAGCGTTCCTGGGGGAAAACTGGGGGAACTCCCAGCTATTCGAACGACGTGTAGGAACTGCGACCTTGTGCACGTTGAGGAGACTAGTCGACCGGAACTCAGGGCAAGTTCTCAGCGGTTAGGAGCTAGTTCTGGTTCCGTACATCGAAGCACCCACGGCCCCGCCGGACTTCATTACCGCTTCGACTCGCCCGGGCACTCTTGAATGGAAACCCGGCTCCGACGGGGAGAGGTCGGAAAAACCGAAGTTGGCGATGGCCACGGCTGCTGAACCTGATCGCTGCTCCTGTTCAAACCACTCGGGGGAGCCGATGAAGATCCCGTCGTAAGCGACGTGGCTCCCCTTGCCGGCGAGGAGCGTCACGGTGGTTAGCTCCGGCGCTTCGGTCCTGACCGTCCGATACGACCAATCGAGGGCAGGCGGGAAGACTTGGTTCAGGCCCTGCACCCGGACGAAACCGTGGTCCAGCAGGATGTTCACCTGCCGACGTCCATTCAGCGAGGTTGCAGCGAACCCGAGGTCGATCAGCAACAGAGTCTGGGAGTCGGAGGAGCCCTCGACCGGTACCAATGCCCCGAACGCCACGGCGGTCGTTGGCTCGACCTCGATGAGCCGAGGCAGGAGTGAGTAGTCAGCCACGGTTGGGCTCCCCTCGTTGCGAGGCCGAGATCAGGACGACCAGGGACCTGTAAGCCCACTCTAAGTGGCAGCAACACCACGGTGAGAAGTGCTAGTAGACGCAGCATTTCTTCGAAATGCTGCCTTGGCGATCGCCAGCGGTGCTCCTACCTGCGACTTTGTCGCGAAATCTGGACCTCAACGCCGTCGCAGACGATCGTCAGATTCCGCCCGTGCAGGTGCACAGCGGTCGCATCTGCATCGAGCAAGGCAGCCGAGTCGTATCGCACTGCAAGGGCGTCGAGCACGGCGCAGACGATGCCCTCCGCCACGCCTGGGAGGTTGCCGGCGTCAGGGCCTCCGACGTTGCCTGACCCCGCTCGGTTGCCCGTGCCCGTGATCTTGTCGATTGGGCGCCTCACCATGACGTGCCAGCGTGCGAAGGCGTTCTTGCCGCTCGTGCCGATGTACTCACCAATGTGATCCCACGTTGCCGCCGGGGCCTGCCGGGCCTCTCTTACAGCGAGAGCTAGGAGCCGATCCACCTGAAGTTCGGCCGCCCGCAGCTGGGCGACTCGAAGCAGTCGGGCGTGCCGCAGGCGGGTCGCAGCCTCGTCCATGAGTTCAGGTTGGCGGAGCGAGCCTCTCGGCACAATGCCTAGATGTATGTCAGTTGATGAGCAGCGTTGGCCGACCGATCAAGAGGTCTTGAGAATTGATGGATATCAAGGTGTCTTGATGCCGGCGAATGCTGATTTGGGCGTGTGATCACCCACGATCGCTCGATTTTGCTCACTGATAGCTCTTGCCAAGACTCCAAAACCACGATCCATTGATCTGGTTGGAGCGGTGCACAGCTTCCTCGCAAACATGCGGCTCGGCCGCACCTTGGCGCGCCTTGCGTCGAGTCCACCCTCTTGTTGCGGGAGACAGCCATGTCCTCAGCGTTGCACCTTCTGCTCGTCATCGGACGAGTCACCTTCTTCGTCATCTACATGTCCTTCCTGCTCCTCCAGGCGTTCTGTGTCCACGTCGCTGCCCCGGCACTTCGAGCGATCTGGCGTTGGACGCAGGATGTGGCCGGGGTTGCTGCATCGCACCCCGTGCACCGCCCGGCCCCACCCACGCACCAGGACAGGCCCCGCCCTGTCGAGAGGTGGTCGCCAAACCCAGCTCTGCCAGCGACCACCTCTACGTCTCGATTCGAGCCGTCTGATGATGTGGCCTTCGATTCAGTCCTGTCGGCGTTCAACGACCACGGAGCCAAGAGCGTCACTGTGCCGGACCCTGAGGCAGCCCTTGCCCCTCGTGTCGTCGGCCGCGAGCCTCGTATCCCTCCGTGGGTGGAGTTCCTGCGCCGTGCTGACTACCGGGTGATCTGGACCGAGAACAGTTCCATGAACTGTCCGGCGTGGGTGGTCACTCGCATCGACTCAAGCGGTTCGAGGTGGGACCGGTGACGGGCGCACGCCCGTGCGCTACCCGTGCCACTCCCGTACCGCTGCCGTGTTCTCGCCGGCACGCCCTGGCTCAGTCGGTCCGAACCGCCGCCGCAGGTCAGCGCCCCATACGGGGCGCTGATTGCCACCACCCCGAAGATGACCTCTCACCCCAGGCGTGTTGCAAGAGGTCATCTTCGGTGAGGTGGCAATGGATAACAGAGATCCACAGTGATAACGGCGGTGGTTGGGGTGAGTGAAACTAGAAACCCTAAAAACACCCTCTTCACTCCTCGAGATGGGGAAGTGCTTTCCTGGCTAGGCGAGCAGTACGGCTGCTCGCTAGCAATTCTCCAAGCAAAGCTTGGTACTACAAACCCCGATGTAGGCAGAGCAATATCGAGGCGGGGGGCACGCAACCAGGTGCAGCGCTGGCGTGGCCTCGATCTAGTAGTCGTCGAGCACCTTCTAGGTGAGACCTGGGTGACGCTGAGCGCAGCCGGGTTGATGAAACTCGGGCTCAGCTATCCGACGTGGCGACTTCCAGTGACTCGACTGGCGCACGTGCATCAGGTGAACGTCGTGCGCTTGTGGCAGGAGGCCAGCGAGTCTGCTGCTAGTCAGACCTGGATTTGCGAGCGTGACCTACTTGTCGAACGAGGCCGCCTTGGCCAGTGGCACATCGGTGATGCTGCGGTCACGCAGAGCGACGTGGCGGGGCCGGTGTCGAACGAGCCGCACTGGCTCGTCGAAGTCGAGCTCACACCGAAGACCCGTAGCCGGTACGTGAGCGAGGTCTTCGAGTCGCTGCATCCAAGCGTGCGGGGCCTGGCCTACTTCTGCCCGCCGAAGCTGTTGGAACGCATTCAAAGAGACGTGACCACAGCGCAGGGCCAAGCCCGTCGGGGCCGTGACGTTCGACTGACCTTTCGGGAGCTGCCAAGCCTCGAAGATGTCGACGCAGCTTGCCGGGATGGTGAGTGAGGTGCCAACTTCAATCGGCACCGGCCGTCCACGGGCAGGAGGCACCGGCGAATCAGTGGCACCCATCGTGGCCCTTGCACTACTCATCTGCTTCACACCGGTTGCACTCGTTGTCGCCGTAGCGACCATGACAGCCACCTTCGCCCAGCGGGTCCTCGACTGGTGGGTCGTCAGCCTGGTCGGCGTTGCTGCCACCGCTGCTGCGGTGGGCTACAACGTGTGGAACGGCGACGGGATCCTCGGCCTGCACTACGCCGGCTACCGCTACGGCCTTATTTCGCTGGTGCAGCTCGACCCCATCGGCGTGGTCCTCGGGATGTGCGTGACTGGCCTGCTCGGGATGCCCATCGGCGTCATGGTCGGCGGAGTCCTCGTCGGTGTCGTCACTCGCTCGGTCGGTCGTCCCGAGTGGCACCCCGTTGAGGTGCGACGAGTAGAGATGCAAGAAGAGCGCCGCCATCGTCAAGCCGTGGCACGGGCTGGTGACCTACTGGCGCAGGCTGGCCTGACGGCTCCGCCGATCGGCGTGGCGCTCGATGCAAGTCTCACGAGTTGGGTTTCCAGTGGCTTCGTCGTCTTGCCCGCCAAGTCGGCCAACTTGGCAATGGCGATCGTCGGCGCATCGGGCACGGGCAAGACGGTGACGCTGCAACGCATTGTCATGGCGCACGCATCGGCGAAGCGCAAGGTCGTGCTTGTCGACCTCAAGGGCACCGACCCCGGCCACGCTGACGCTCAGATCGCTGCCTACCGCTCGTTCCATCCTCGGGCGACGGTCATGCGTTGGCCAGATACGCCGCTCGACATGTGGCGAGGCTCGACGACCGAGATTGCGAACCGTCTCCTAACCGTGCACGACTTCACCGAGCCGTTCTACGAGGAGGTGGCTCACAGCGTTGTCCGCCTGGCCCTCGATGCTGGCGACGAACCGTGTCGAAGCTCGGAAGACTTCCTCGAGCGTCTCGACCTCGACTACCTGAAGCACGCCCACAGCACCGGGCCACACGCCAGCGACGTTCGGACTCTTGCTCGGCGCCTCGATGCTCTCGATGGAGTGCGCCTTCGCTACTCGGGCTACTTCAAGGCTCTCGACGGACGCTTCGACGGCAACGTGAGTTTCGACGACGCCGACCTCATCGTCATCACCGTTCCCGCTATGGCTGCCAAGAAAGACGCCAGTGCCTACGTTGCGATGATCCTTGCTGACTTCGGGCACTACTGCTCAGTGCGCAAGCCCCGCAGCGGTCACGACGTCACGCTCATCATCGACGAGTTCTCAGCTGTTCCAACAGCAGCGCCGTTCGTCATCGACCTCGGCGAGCGCATCCGAGACGTGGGCGGCCAGGTGATCGTCACGGCACAGAGCTTCCAAGGTCTCGGCAGCGACGACGACGAACGCAAGCGCCTCGTCAGTGCGTCTGCCGGTGGCCTCATCATTCACGGCCAGCAGGACCCCGACGAGCTCTTGAAGGCAGCAGGAACGGTGCGCAAGTCCGAGCAGTCCTGGCAGCTCGACAGCTCCGGAGGCAGCGGCATGGGCTCGATGCGCATGGGCTTTCGCATGGCAATCGATCCCGACACGGTGCGCCAAGCCGGCGTAGGTGAGGCGTGGGTGATCGCCAGCGGCCGCTACGTCCACATGCAGGTGCTTCCAGCTCCGACGGCGCCACCGGCGAAGCCAGACAACGCCACGAACCGTGACGAGCCCCGGCGCATCGAACGGCGTCGCCACGAGCGCCCGAGCGACGAGCCCCAAGACCCCTTCGGCGAATGAGCGACAGGAGTGATGACACGTGAACGATCGAAGACGACGAGCAAGCGATAACGCTTTGCCCCGGGCGCAGTGGTCCGAGCCGCTGTGGACGGTGCAGCAGGTGAGCCAGTACCTCGGCGTGCCGGTCGACACCCTCTACGCCTGGCGCACCAAGGGCGCAGGGCCACCAGCGTTCAAGGTTGGCCGCCACCTTCGCTACGACCCGGCCGAGGTCGTGGTGTGGCTCAAGTCGATTTCTTGATTCGCCGCTGAATCAGTGGTGCAGTGCTGTCAGCCCCGGAGG
>JBASAN010000335.1:0-7727 GCA_049650625.1 Ornithinimicrobium sp. | reverse complement strand
GGCGTAGCCGGCAAACGGAGCGGCGATGATGACCATCCACCATCCCACAGCAACCCCGAGAAACAGGGCAGCTGAGGACAGTCCCAACCACAATGGCCACCAGGAGTGGGGGCTGAAGAAGCCGTAGTCGCCTGCCTGCTCAGCGATCTCACCTTCCAGGTTGTCCTCGGGGCGCAGATCCAGTTTCCGGGCAGTGAGCCACAGGTAGAACGCCACGAAGGCACACAACGACGCGGTCAAGACCAACCCGACGATGCCGACCCACTCGCCGAAGTCTGTGAAGTAGGCGTAGATCACCGCCATCAGGACGAAGAACGGGATGAGCACCCCGAACAGTCGTGTTTCAGCCTTCATAGCCGCAAGCCCTTTCGCTCATTGCTGACGGTTGCCACGGGGGCCCCCGTCGTCTGTGCCCACGTCGCCCTGAGGATCGGTGCTCGGACCACCCAGCAACTCTTCTATGACGTTCTTGTCGGGCTCCGGAGACTCCAGCGTCGACACGTTGGGGTGGTGAAGGTCGAAGGCCGGACGTTCCGATCGGATCCTCGGGATGGAGGTGTAGTTGTGACGCGGGGGCGGACAGGACGTCGCCCACTCCAGGGACATGCCGTACTCCCAGGGGTCATCCACCTCGACCTTGGGGCCTTGGAAGCTCTTCCATGCGTTGTAGATGAAGATCAGGGTGGAGGCACCGAGCACGAACGAGAACACCGTCGAGATCTGGTTCATCCAGGTGAAGTCGTCTTCCGGCAGGTAGTCCGCGTACCGACGGGGCATCCCGTAGACGCCCAGCCAGTGCTGGATGAGGAACGTCCCGTGGAAGCCGATGAACAGGGACCAGAAGTGGATCTTGCCCAGTCGTTCGTTCAACATGTGGCCAGTGAACTTGGGCCACCAGAAGTAGAAGCCCGCGAACATCGCAAACACCACGGTGCCGAACACCACGTAGTGGAAGTGGGCCACGACGAAGTAGGAGTCGCTCAGATGGAAGTCCAGGGCCGGGCTGGAGAGGATGACCCCGGTCAGGCCACCGAACAAGAAGGTCACGAGGAAGCCGATAGCCCAGATCATCGGGGTGTCGAAGACGAGTGTGCCTCCCCACATCGTGCCGATCCAGTTGAAGAACTTCACCCCGGTCGGGACTGCGATGAGCATGGTCATCACGGCGAAGAATGGCAGCAGCACTGCCCCAGTGGCGTACATGTGGTGTGCCCAGACGCTGATCGACAGCGCGGCGATCGCGATCGTGGCGAATACCAGAGTCTTGTAGCCGAACAGTGGCTTGCGGCTGAAGACGGGCAGGATCTCCGAGATCAGGCCGAAGAACGGAAGCGCGATGATGTAGACCTCGGGGTGACCGAAGAACCAGAACAGGTGCTGCCAGAGCATGGCCCCGCCGTAGGTGGGGTCGAAGATCTGGGCGCCCATCATGCGGTCAGCCGCCATCCCGAACAGCGCCGCGGCGAGGACCGGGAACACCATGATGACCAGCAATGACGTCACCAGGACGGTCCACGTGAAGATCGGCATACGGAACATCGTCATGCCGGGCGCGCGCATACAGATGATGGTCGTGATGAAGTTCACCGAGCCCAGGATCGTGCCGAACCCACCCAGCGCGAGCCCCATCACCCATAGGTCGCCCCCGAGTCCGGGGCTGTGGGCGGCACCTGCCAGCGGTTGGTAGGCGAACCACCCGAAGGCAGCTGCTCCGCTGGGCGTGAGGAAGCCGGCGGAGGCGATCAGACCACCGAAGAGGTACAGCCAGTAGGCGAACATGTTGAGCCGGGGGAACGATACGTCCGGCGCACCGATCTGCAGGGGCATCAACGCGTTGGCGAAGCCGGCGAAGAGCGGGGTTGCGAACAGCAACAGCATGATGGTGCCGTGCATGGTGAACATCTGGTTGTACTGCTCCGGATTGTCCACCACCTGCAGTCCGGGAAGGAACAGCTCGGCGCGGATCACGAGGGCCATCAGGCCGCCCAACATGAAGAACACGAACGAGGTCACGAAGTAGAGGTTCCCGATGACCTTGTGGTCCGTGGTGGTGATGACCTTGACGAACAGGGCACCGTAGTTCTTCCGCGGCGCCTGCGGCGGAGGGCCGGAGTCGGCGGGGCTACGGGTCTCGGGTCCAACGATGGTGGCCATCAGTTACTCCCCTCCGGAAGCTTCTCGTCCTGGTCGATTTGCAGGGGGTAGAGGTTTACGTCGAGGCCGAGCTGACCGGTGTTGCCCATGGCGGCCAGGTCAGCCATTGCAGCCTCGTACTCGTCCTGGGACACCACCTCTACCTGGAAGAGCATGTTCGAGTGGTAGGCGCCGCACAGCTCGGCACACTTGCCCTGGAACACGCCCTCCTCGCTGGTCACCACTTGGAAGACGTTGACCCGGCCAGGCACCATGTCGAGCTTGCGCAGGAACTGGGGAACCCAGAAGGAGTGAATGACGTCGCGCGAGGTCAGCACGAACTCGACTCGACTGTCCACCGGAAGGACCATCGTCGGCAGCTCGTCGACGACTCCGGGCAGGCCCGCGTCCATGTTCTTGGGCTGCTGACCTTCGAAGTAGACGTTCTCGTTGACGTAGTTGAAGTCCCAGCTCCACTTCTTGGCCGCAACGTTGACGATCACGTCCGGCTCCGCGGTGGTGTCGAGCATGTCGCTCTCCAGCTCCACCGTCTTGCCGAACAGCACCGCGACCATCAATAGAGGGACCACGGTGTACAGGATCTCGAGCGGCACGTTGTAGCGGATCTGGGGAGGTAGCGGCTGGTCGACGCTGCGGCGACGGTAGGCGACCATGCACCACAGGATGAGTCCCCACACCAGCACTCCCACGCCCAACGCAGCGATCCAGGTCGCATTCCAGAAGTCGGTGATGGCAGGGCCCTCGGTGGTGATCGGTTCGGGCATGAAGCCGCGTTCGACGATCGCACCGCAACCGGACAGCGTGAGCATGGCCAACACAGCGACCGCCGCGAGCCCCCACGGGCGCCGCTTGTAGCGTCGAGCCACGTCACTCTGTCGTTGCACAGCACACCTCACAGTTGTAGCCCAGCCGGAACGTGTTAAATGCTACCGCGTACGCCCCCTTTGCACGGCGCTGGGTCGTGAGGACCGCGCGCCGGACCAGCGTGGTGGCAGGTCGAGCAGCGGCTCGATGAGCTCGAGGTACGCGGAGCGGCGCACGTCCCGCACCCCGAGCGTTCCGAGATGGTCGGTGCGCCACTGGACGTCGATCAACCAGTCGCTGCGCGGCGTCGGCTCGTTCGCGTTGATCGGGTCGTTCGCGCCGAAACGGGTCCGTGACGATCCCAGATCCTCACTCGACCACTCCAGATGATCGACCAAGGCAACCAGAGCTACCTTCGAAGCATTGTCGACGCGATGGAACATCGACTCGCCGGCGAAGAGCCCGCCCACCGCGACGCCGTACAGTCCGCCGGCCAGACGCCCCTGACACCACGCCTCGACGCTGTGGGCCCAACCGAGGCGGTGCAGGCTCGTGTAGGCCGAGGCGATGCTGTCGGTGATCCAACGTCCCGGTCGGCCCTCGTCGGCGCACCCTGCGAGGACCTCCTGGAAGGCCGTGTCGATGCGGATCTCGAACTGAGGCAGGCTGCGTCGTAGAGAACGAGATATGTGGAGGTCACCGGGCCCGAGGACACCACGTGGGTCAGGTGACCACCACCCCAGCGGCGGTTTCCCGAACTCCCCCACCCCCATGGGGAAAAGCCCGGCGCGGTACGCCGCCAGAAGGGTTCCGGGCGCGAGGTCCGCCCCCACGGCCACCAGGTCCTCTCGGGGCGCGGCGCCTTCCAGGTCGAAGGCCCACGCGGAGGGTGGAGGTGTGCGTGGCGGGCCGCCGGGCCCTCCCTCAGTGGTCACGACCCAGGTGCGGCTCCACCTCGTCGGCTGCCGCCGCGCCGTAACTCAGCTTCATCCGGGCCAGGAAGCTGTCGCGCTCGACCTCATACTCCTGGGTCCCCACGGTCGACAACACGTACGAGGCCACCGTCGAGCCGAGCTGGGCGCACCGCTCGTGGCCGAGGTCCCAGGCGAGGCCGGCCAGGAAGCCAGCGCGGAACCCGTCGCCCACACCGGTGGGATCCACGGGAGTCACCTCCCCGGCAACCGCGACATCGATGGTCTCGGCGTCTGCGCTGATGACACTGCATCCGTCTTTGCCCCGGGTGATCACGCGGGTCCCCACCCTCTGCAGGATCTCCGCGCTGTCCCAGCCCGTCTTCTGCTCGGTCATGGCCGCTTCGTACTCATTGGTGAACAGGTACGTCGCCCCGTCGACCAACCTCCGGATCGACGGGCCATCCATGAAGGCCAGCTGCTGGGAAGGGTCGGCGGCGAACGGCAAGCCCCGCGTCCGGCACTCGGTGCTATGCCGGAGCATCGCCTCCGGGTCGTCGGGGCTGATCACTACGAGGCTCAGCGACCCTTCGGCGTCCAGGATCGGACCAAGCTCGATGTTGCGCGCCTCGCTCATCGCGCCGGCGTAGAAGCTGGCGATCTGAGCCATGGCGGTGTCGGTGGTCACGATGAACCGCGCGGTATGACGCACTTCGGAGACCCACAGGTAGTCGCAGTTCACCCCGTGGCGCTGCAACCAGGACCGGTATGACGCAAAGTCGTCACCGACCGCCCCCACCAGGATGGGTTGATGGCCCAGCTTGGCCATCCCGAACGAGACGTTGGCGGCTACCCCACCCCGGCGCACCTGGAGGTCATCGACCAGAAAGGACACCGAGATTTGGTGCAGCTCTTCGGGCACCAGCGAGTCCGCGAACCGTCCGGCGTAGGTCATCAGGTGGTCGGTCGCGATGGACCCGCACACAGCAAACTTCATGCGGCGAACCTACCCCGCCGCAGCAGGACTCAGCTGAAGGAGTCCCCACACGCGCACGAACTACCCGCGTTCGGGTTGTCGATCGTGAAGCCCTGCTTCTCGATGGAGTCCGCGAAGTCGATGGTGGCACCGTCGAGGTAGGGGGCGCTCATCCGGTCTACGACCACGCCGACTCCCTCGAAGTCGCGCACCAGATCACCGTCCAAGGAGCGCTCGTCGAAGTACAGCTGGTAAATGAGACCGGAACATCCGCCCGGCTGGACGCCGATGCGCAGACGCAGGTCGTCGCGACCTTCCTGCTCCAAGAGGCTCTTGACCTTGTTGGCGGCCAAGTCGGTCAGCAGCACGCCGTGGTCGGCGCTGCTGGCAGCTTCGGTCGTGGTGGTGTCGACCTGGGTGTCCTGAACGCTCATTGCGTAAGTCCTGTCCTCTCGAGATGGTGCCTGTCGCCTGTCAACGCCGCGTGACGACACCGTTGTTCCCTGGCGCAGCACGTCCGCATGACGTTGTCCCATGGTACGCACCTCACCAGGACGGCCCACGCAGCGTGGCCCATGGCCCGAGATCCCGGTCAGCTGGTGCGCGGCGGAGGGGACCAGGTCTTGGCCACCCGCGCGCTCAACTGCGACATCGTCTCGGTCGACCGGAGTGCGTAGCTGCCGCTGATGCCCAAGGACATGCCTTCCCGCCGACCCACGAGCACTTCCTCGGCCAGCAGCACCGTCGGGCACGCTGCAGCCAAGGCCGCCCGCGCGGTGTCGGCGACCACCCCCGAGCCGATGCTGTGCCAGTCGTAGCGCTGCGTGACCAGGACGACGAGCGCACCACTCAACCTCTGCTCGACATCGAGGTCGTCCAGGAGCAGCGCTGCCCCGGGTGTCGTCTGTGCACCGAGGATCTGAAGCGCGTAACCCAGCCCTCCGCCAACGCCTGCACCCGCTTCGCGCTCGCGTCGCCGAGCGGCACCGGTGAGGAGATCCGGGGTCCGGATGCCTCCGAGCGCCGCGTCGACGGTCTCGGTGTAGGCCCCCATCTCGCTCTCCATCTGCTGCGAGAACTCCGGGCTCACGCCATGCTCACTAGCCAGGGCGGCGCTGGTCCCGTGGAAGCCGGTGAGGGGCATCGACGACGCGGTGGCGAGCACCAACGTAAGCCCAGACCAGTCTCGGCATACCTCGGGTAGCGCCTCAAGGTCGGGCCCGGCTCCCAGCGCTTGCAGCAACCCCCGTCCACCGTCATGACAGGCCACATCGATGCCCACCCCCACCACGATCCGCTGCGCTCCCGTGGCGCGAGCCGCCGCCAACAGCTCGCCGACCCCGGCGCTGCTGGCCCGGAAGCTCTCGGCCAAGTCCATCTCCGGGGGCACAAGGTGTCTGCCGACCACGTGCGCTGCCTCGATGTAGGCCGTGTCCCCAGCAAGGACGATCTGCGCTGGGACCGGCTCACACTCGACCCCGATACCTCGGAAGGGGCCGTCGATCACGACGGGAGACGTTGCGTCGGCGAGCGCACTGACGGCGTCGACAAAACCTGCGCTCCCATCGGAGAGGGCGAAGGAGTCGACGTCATCGTGCGGAGCGCCGCTCGCCCATCCCCCGGCGACATCGGTCGCCATCTGGCGGGCACTGCGCCCGTCCCCTGGGCCGAAACGGTCGGCCACGACCAAGACACGCACGAGAGCTCCTGCCCTCAGTACTGCATCTGCATGGCGGAACGCACCTGGTCCAAGGTGTCCTGGGCGATGGACCTGGCCTTGTCGTTTCCCCGAGCCAGCACGTCGCGCAGGTATGCCGGGTCCTGGGTCAGCTCTCGCCGTCGAGCCCGGATCGGCGCGAAGTGCTCGTTGACCGCCGCCGTGGCCTCCTTCTTCAGCGCCCCAGATCCGGCGCTGCCGATCTGCGCGGCGACATCATGGGGGTCGAGGCCACTGGCCAAGGCGGTCAGCAGCACCAGGTTGGACACCTCCGGGCGCGACTCGGGGTCGTAGGTGATGTGTCGCTCGGAGTCCGTGACCGCCTTCTTCAGCACCGCGGCTGTGGCATCGGCGTCCATGCCGAGCTCGATGGTGTTGCCCTTGGACTTGCTCATCTTGGCTCCGTCGGTGCCGAGCAGATTCGCCGCCGACGACAGCAGCGCCTCGGGAGCGCGGAAGACCGGCCGGTCCGGCTCGACGCGGCCGTACCGCTCGTCGAAGCGGCGGGCCACCACGCGTGCCTGCTCCAGGTGCGGGAGCTGGTCTTTGCCCACGGGCACCAGGTTGGCCTGACAGAACAGGATGTCCGCCGCTTGATGCACTGGATAGGTCAGCAGCAAAGCCGACATCGGCCGTCCACCGGTGTCGTCCGACTCAGCCTTGACGGTCGGGTTGCGACGCAGCTCTGCCTCCGTCACCAACGAGAGGAACGGCAGCATGAGTTGGTTGAGCTCTGGGATCGAGGAGTGCGTGAAGATCGTCGTGTCCTCGGGGTCCATACCCACCGCGAGGTAGTCGGCGACCAAGGAGTACACCCGTTCGCGCAACGGTCCGACCCCATCTCGGTCGGCGATGACCTGATAGTCCGCGATCAGGATGAGCGTCTCCACACCGGCCTGCTGCAAGGTGACCCGGTTGGCCAGGGTGCCGAAGTAGTGGCCCAGGTGCAGGTTGCCGGTCGGTCGGTCCCCCGTGAGCACCCGGAATCGAGCAGGGTCCTCGGCGATCTCCTGCTCGATCTGAGCCGAGCGTTCGACGCTGCGTCGCAGGGACGCGACCGACGTCGACTCGGCCAGGGCGTCGGTCACGACGCCCTGGCCGGAAGGGGCAGGAACCGCAGTCGTCTCAGGCACAGTGGGCAAGACTAGTGCGCTCAGTCGTCCTG
>JBASAN010000334.1:0-1691 GCA_049650625.1 Ornithinimicrobium sp. | reverse complement strand
GGCCCTGAATAAGTTCACGGGTCTCCGCGATGGTTGGACGTGCAGCACCGGGGCCCCCGGAACCGCTGACCGAGCCAGCAGCAGACACTCGCTGGAGACCACCAGGAGCACACCATGTCTCGAACGCATACCGACGTCACCGTCCCTGACCTCACGGGCCAGCGCGCCGTCCTCACCGGCGGCAGCGATGGCATCGGCCTGGGTATCGCCAAGCGTCTCGCCGCGGCCGGCGCCGAAGTGGTCCTGCCGGTGCGCAACCCGGGGAAGGGCCGGGCTGCTGTTGCCGAGATCCGGGCCTCGACACCCGGCGCCACGGTCATCCTCCGGGACCTCGACCTGTCGTCGCTGGAGTCCGCTGCTGCTTTCGGGGAGACCCTGCGCACCGAGGGTGCGCCGATCCATCTGCTGATCAACAACGCAGGTGTGATGACGCCGCCGACCCGGCAGACCACGGCCGACGACTTCGAGCTGCAGATGGGGACCAACCACCTCGCCCACGTCGCCCTCGTGGCCCACCTGCTGCCTCTTCTCCGAGCGGGGAGGGCCCGGGTGACCTCCCAAATCAGCGTCGCGGCTGCCAGGGGTGGCATCAACTGGGACGACCTTAACTGGGAGCAGTCCTACGACGGGATGAAGGCTTACCAACAGTCGAAGATCGCCTTCGGGCTGTTCGGCCTCGAGCTCGACCGCCGCAGCAAGACCTTGGGGTGGGGCATCACGAGCAACCTCTCCCACCCCGGGATTGCGCCCACAAGTCTCCTCTCCGCGCGGCCCGAACTCGGACGCGAGCGAGACACGGTCGGAGTGCGGGTCATCCGCGCTCTGTCCAAGCGCGGCATCCTGGTGGGAACGGCTCAGACCGCAGGACTGACGGCGTTGCTCGCCGCCACGTCGCCCGACGCCGAAGGTGGACTGCTCTACGGACCACGCGGGTTCCAGCACCTCGGCGGGCCGCCCGCCGAGCAGCAGCTGTACACGCCGCTGCGCGACGAGGAGGAGGCCACACGCGTCTGGTTGGCCTCCGAGACGCTCGCCGGGGTCGCTTTCCCCACCCACCAGGAGGCAAGCCGAACCGATGAATAGCCACACGACCCAACCGTCACCCACCTGCCGCACGTCATCCGACTGCGCGATCCACCTCGTGACGGTGCGGCAATGACAGGCTGAGAAGCCCGGCATGCACGTCGGAGAAGGAGCACCATGACGATCGACCGGACCCAGATGGCGCAGTTCCTGCGCCACCGTCGCGAGGCGCTGCAGCCCGAGGACGTCGGCATGCCCCGCAGCCAACGACGCCGCACCAGCGGACTGCGTCGCGAGGAGGTCGCCGTCCTCTGCCACATGTCGACCGACTACTACTCCCGCCTCGAGCAGAAGCGCGGGCCGCAGCCGTCGGAGCAGATGATCGCCTCGATCGCCCAGGGCCTGCACCTGACCGTGGCCGAGCGCGACCACCTCTTCCGCCTCGCCGGGTACGAGCCACCGGCTCGCGGCCCCAGCAGCGAGCACGTCAGCCCCGGCATGCTGCGCATCTTCGACCGCCTCACCGACACCCCCGCCGAGATCGTGACCGAGCTCGGCGAGATCCTGCGGCAGACCCCGCCGAGGGTTGCGCTCGTAGGTGACTGGACGCAGTACAGCGGTTTCTCGCGCAGCAACGGCTACCGCTGGTTCGCTGACCCCACGAGCCG
>JBASAN010000333.1:0-2184 GCA_049650625.1 Ornithinimicrobium sp. | reverse complement strand
CTGGCCCCTCGGGTCGCCCACGCCCTCCCCGTCGAGCAGCACCTCCTGACCGCGCAGGAACGTGTCGGTCACCCGTGCGGTGAGCTCGAAGCCCTCGAAGGGCGAGTACTCCTGGGTCGAGGCCGAGTCGGCGGCGCGCACGACGTAGGAGGTGTCGTCGTCGACCAGGCAGAAGTCGGCGTCGAGGCCCACGACGAGGTCGCCCTTGCGGCGCATGCCGAAGCGCTCGGCGGGGTTGCGCGAGACGAGCTCGGCGACGCGGTTGTAGGACAGGCCCCGCTTGCGGCCCTCCGAGACCAGGCCGGCCAGCAGGTACTCCGTACCACCGAAGCCGGACTTGGCGAGGAAGACGTCCTCGCGGGGGTCCCCGAACTTGGTCTCGTCGCGGCAGTAGGCGTGGTCCGAGGTCACCCAGGAGAAGTGGCCCGCGTGGAGGTGCTCCCACAGCGCCTCGACGTCCTCGGGCGAACGCAACGGCGGGTTGACCTTGCCGCCGAGGCCGGAGGCGGTCGTGTAGTCGGCCAGGAGATGCCCGACCGTGACCTCCCGGCGGAAGTCGATGTGCGGGAAGGTCGTCTGCATCATCATCGCCGCCTCGATCGCCTTGCGCGAGCTGAGGTGCAGCAGGTTGATGGTCGGCAGGTCGGTCTCGTGGGCCAGGTAGGAGGCGATCGTGATGGCGAGCCCCTCCGAGTGGGGCGGCCGGGCCGCGCTGTAGGCCTCGAGGCCGCTGAGGCGACCCTCGCTCTCGACGAGCTGGGTGTAGGCCCGCATGATCTCGGCGGTCTCGCAGTGCAGGGACAGCGAGATCTGGTCGCGGTCCTGCGCGAACCGTGCCTCCTGGCGGGCGGCCTGGATGCCCCGCATCACGAACTCGAAGTGGGCGAAGTCGTAGGACTCGTCCTCGGGGAGCATCAGGAAGGAGCCCTGGTCGGAGGACTTCCCGTGCAGCCCGTGACTGCCGTAGAACATGAAGATCTTGAACGAGGGGACGCCGAACTCCTCGATCATCATCGGGATCTCGTCGATGTGCTCACGCAGGATGGGGGCGACGTGGAACCCGTAGTCGACCCACGCCCGCCCCTCCGTCGCAGCAAGCACGTCGGGGAAGACCTCGCGGTAGGGCCCGGTGCGGTTCAGGTAGTAGGCGCCGGTGCGGATGTAGGTGATGCCGGAGGTGACCCCGCCCTGGGCTGCGGCGCGACTCTCGGAGTCGGCGTCCTCGGAGAGCTCGTTGTAGATCCCCCAGTGCTGGTGGACGTCGACCACCCCGGGGAACAGGAGCTTCCCTCCGGCGTCGACGACACGGTCGGCCTCGGCGTGGTCCAGCGTGGTCTCGATCGCGGCGATCACACCCTCACGCACGGCGAGGTCGAGCGACTCGGGCCCCTCGGCGCCCGGACGCACCACCCGGGCGTTCGTGATGATCAGGTCGTAGCTGCTCATGTGTCTCCTCCAGTGGTCGTGCGATGGACGTGGTGATGAACGTCGGTCGGCGGGCGCCGCCGGCCCTAGGGGTGCCCTCCCTCACGGTCGACCTGCGTCAACGCACGCAGGACCGGCCCGAGGTCGTCGTGCTCGTGCAGAGCGCCGCAGGCGCGGGCGAGGTCCTCGGCCGCCTCGCGGCCCAGGCCCGGGTCGGCGTTGTCGTGGAACTTGGTCCGCAGCTCCTCGGCGCTCAGCGGCCGGTCAGGCCCGCCTCGGTTGGTCAGGACCTCCTGCACCACCTCAGAGCCGTCGCGCATCCTCGCCGTGAGCACGACAGGGAACTGGCGGGGGAAGATGGCGGTGCACCGGTCGTCGGCGACGACGTCGATGCGCTCCATCAGCTCGCGCCGGACGGGGTCGCGGGCCAGGTCGTCGGTGTAGTCCTCCATCGAGGCGCCCAGGCCGTGACCGCCCAGCAGGCCCACCGTCACGGCGTAGGGCCCGCTGAACTGGGCCATGTACCCGGTCTCGGGCCGCCGCTTCACCTCGATCGGCTCGCCGATCGTGCGCAGGTTCGGGGCCGGGACGCCCAGCACCAGCCTCTCCACGTCGGCCGGACGCACACCTGTGCGTCGCAAGGCGGCTGCAGCGTCGACCGCGGCGTGGGTGAAGTGGTTGGCGGGGTAGGGCTTGAAGAAGATCCCCGGCACGGCCCAGTCCTCGCCGAGCCCGCGGGTGACAGCGGTGGCGTCGTAC
>JBASAN010000332.1:0-21781 GCA_049650625.1 Ornithinimicrobium sp. | reverse complement strand
AGGTGACGTAGAGACCGGCACCCCAGGTGGGACCTACTAGGAGGAAGCCTTGACGGCGGCCACAGTCTCCTGAGCGTTGGCGATCGCCTTTTCCGGCTTCCCCTTGACCTTGCCGACCTGGCCCTTGCCCAGGACCGCCAAGATCCCTGCGACCACGAACAACACACCCGCCACGATCAGCAGACCCGCCCAGACGGGCAACCAGATGGCGATGACCCATGCCAGCCCCAGCAGCAGCAACCCGAAACCGTAGGCGCCGAGCACTCCGGCACCGGCGAACATGCCCGCACCCTTGCCCGCGTGCACGACGTCGTTCTTGATCTCGACCTTGGCGAGCTCGACCTCGCTACGCACGATGGCAGACACGTCGGCGGAGGCGTCGGCGATGAGTTGACCGATCGTGCGCTCGTCGTTGGGGGAGGGCTCCTGCGTTGTTGACATGCGCAGAACTGTATCTCCTCGCTTGGCCACACGCAGAGCAACCGTGTCCCGACGGCCAAGACCCGGATGGTCGTTCCGGCCCAGGAGGGCCAAAAAGTATTGGCGCCCACCCGGCACCCCCTGTTAGTGCCGGGTGGGCACCTGCCGACTACCCGGTCCCGTGACAGCCAGGGGCAGGCGCGCTATAAACGCGTAGCCGCGTCGACAACCCCAATCATGCCTGGTTGCAGTTGACGAGTGACTCAGTTTTCAGTCAAGTTTTGGCAAAACTTTTGGCTACTCGCTCGACAGCCCCTGCTTGATCTTGTCCATCACCGTCGAATCGGCCAGCGTGGTCACGTCGCCCACCTCCCGGTCTTCGGCGACATCCTTCAGCAGCCGCCGCATGATCTTGCCGGATCGGGTCTTCGGAAGCTCGGCGACGATCATCACCTGCCGTGGTCGAGCGATGGCGCCGATCTCGCTGGCCACGTGGCTGCGCAGCTCAGCAACGATGTCGGCGTGGTCGTCATCCTTCTCGGCGCTGGCGCTGGCCGCTTCCGAACGCAGGATGACGAAGGCACACACCGCTTGACCGGTCATGTCGTCGGTCGCGCCGACGACGGCTGCTTCGGCCACTGAGGGGTGGGAGACCAGGGCCGACTCGATCTCGGTGGTGGACAGCCGGTGCCCGCTGACGTTCATCACGTCATCGACGCGGCCGAGCACCCAGATATTGCCCTCCTGGTCCTTCTTCGCTCCATCCCCGGCGAAGTAGGTGTCGGGGAAGCGTGACCAGTACGTGTCGACATACCGCTGCTCATCGCCCCAGATCCCGCGCAACATGGACGGCCACGGCTCGGTGATGACCAGGTAGCCACCGGAGCCGTCGGGCACGGACTCGCCGGCCTCGTTGACCACGTCGACACTGACCCCAGGTATGGCGAGCTGGGCTGAGCCGGGACGGGTCGGGGTCACACCGGGCAGCGGGCTGATCATGATCGCGCCCGTCTCGGTCTGCCACCAGGTGTCGACGATCGGGCAACGGTCGCCGCCGATCACCCGGCGGTACCACATCCAGGCCTCCGGGTTGATCGGTTCCCCGACCGACCCGAGAAGCTTCAGCGAGGTGAGGTCGAACTCCTGCGGAATCTGCTCGCCCCACTTCATGCAGGCGCGGATCGCGGTGGGTGCGGTGTAGAAGATCGTCACCCCCAGGTCCTGCACGATCTCCCACCAGCGCCCCTGGTGTGGCGTGTCCGGGGTGCCCTCGTACATCACCTGAGTGGCTCCGAGAACCATCGGCCCGTACACGATGTAGGAGTGACCGGTCACCCACCCGACGTCGGCGGTGCACCAGTAGACATCCGATTCGGGGTGGATATCGTGCACGTACTTGCTGGTGAACGCGGACTGGGTGAGGTAGCCCCCCGTCGTGTGGAAGATGCCCTTGGGCTTGCCGGTGGTGCCGGAGGTGTAGAGGATGAACAGCGGGTGCTCGGAGTCGAAGGCCTCGGCCTCGTGCGTCGGGTCGGCAGCTGCCAGGGCCTCGTGCCACCACACGTCCCGTCCCTCGTGCCAGTCCACCTCACCCTTGGTGCGCTGCACGACCAGCACCGTCTGCACGGTGCTCTGCTCGTCGATGGCCGCGTCCACGGCTGGCTTGAGAGACGAAGCCTTGCCCTTGCGGTATCCACCGTCGGCGGTGATCACGACCTTGGCCTCGGCATCGGCAATGCGCGCCCGCAGTGCGGAGGCGGAGAAACCACCGAAGATGACCGAGTGGGCAGCACCGATGCGGGCGCAGGCCAGCATGGCCACCGCGGCCTCGGGCACCATGGGCAGATAGATGGCCACTCGGTCGCCGGTTTCCACCCCCGCGTCGACCAGGGCGTTGGCTGCACGCTGGACCTGCTCGTGCAGCTCGGCATACGTGATGTTCTGGGTGTCCCCCGGCTCCCCGACGAAGTGCAGCGCGACGCGGTCCCCGTGCCCAGCCTCGACATGTCGGTCCACGCAGTTCACGCTGGCGTTGAGCTTGCCTCCGGTGAACCACGAGGCCACCGGCGCCTTCGACCAGTCAAGGGCCTCCTCGAAGTCGGTGTCCCACGTCAGGAGGTCACGAGCCTGATCTGCCCAGAAGCCGACCCGGTCCGCGGCGGCCGCGTCGTAGAGCGCCTGGGTGCCGTTGGCTTGGGTCACGAAGTCCTCGCTCGGGGTGAAGAGCCGTTCTTCGTGGGACAGATTGGACAGCGTTTCCTCGGTCACAATGCCTCCTGGGTGGATAGGGGATGGACTCCTACAGCCAACAACGTGTCGGGCCTTTCAGCAAGGGGGAGGATGGGCGAGTGAACCCGACTGCCAGACCCGAGCGGCTGACCGACTTGATGGCCCTGCCCGGAGTCGCCGACGCCGTTGCGGCCGCGCGCGCCTCGTGCGAGGAGCTGCGCTGGCACCCGGCTCTGCGACGTCGAATTCCGGAAGCGGCCGCCGAGTCGCGGGTGCGGGGTGCGACGGCGAGTGCCGCTCTGGAGGGAGCGGAGGTGGCCGGAACACGCCTCAGTCTGCCGCTGGTGCGCGACGTCATGCGTGGAGCCCAGAAGGCCCCCGCCCAGCCCGATCCGGTATGGCGGACGCTGATGGCCGCGGTCCAGGTGACCGCGGCCGGGGAAGAGGTGAACACCCGGGCGTTGGCCGCGCCCGTCCAGGTGCTCTCACGGCTGCACGTCGCTGCCGGTACCCCGCTGCTGCCTGCGGTTCAGGTGGGTCGCCCCCGGTTGGACAGCGAGGCCTGTGGGGAATGGACAGAACTCGGCAGTCCCCCGTCCCAAGTAGAGATGCGGCAGCGTCTGACTGGTATCGCAGACCTGCTCACGGCGGTTCGGGGGGGAGAGGCTCCGGTCTTGCTGTTGGCTGCGTTGGTGCACGCCGAGCTGGTGGCGACCCGGCCCTTCGTGGCGGGCAACGCCCTGGTGGCCCGAAGTCTGGAGCGGATCGTGCTCCAGCTCGGGGGCCTGGATCCTACGGGCGTTGCCGTCATCGAGGCCGGGCACGCCGCGGCGAACGGCACGGCCTACCGAGGGGCGATGACGGCCTACGTGCAGGGCGGTTCGGGCGGAGTGGGCTTGTGGCTGGTGCACTGCGCGGAGGCGGTGGTCGAAGGAGCTGCGGTCGGTCGCTCCATTGCCGACGCCGTTCTGGCGGGCCGGCTGGGCTGAGCGCCTTCGGGGCCCTATAAGGCATGGTTGATCAACCCGCGGTAGCCCTCTGAGCAGCGGATATGCAGCGTTGGGGTTGTGTGGTGGCGTTCGCGGGTGTAGACCTAGGACATGGAGCATTCGTAGGCTGAGTGCTTTGGCGCAGACGACACCAGCACCCACGTGCGGGCAGTCCACTGATGGACTTGTCGTGGCCGGGCTTGACCCGTCCCGATGTGTGCGTTGCACGCTCTGATCACTGGGCGCCTACGCCTCGGAAGACGCCCCTCTCGTAGGGGCGTCTTCCCATGAGGGAGGTGCCAGGTCCTCGCCTCGACGATCGGGATCCGTGTGTCGTCCTGATGCTTGCCACCGTCAGTCATTGAAGGCACAATCTTATGTAAGCGCTCCCCTCCGGGGTCGAGCGCGGGCGTTCCAGCCCAACCCCCAAGGTCTGGGACGTCGACGGCCCCCGCTACCCCCCCCAGCGGGGGCCGTCCTATGCCCCCGTCAGATGTTGTCCACATCGCGACACGCCACGGGTCACTATCCACAGATCCGCGCTTGGAATGCTCCCCGTATCGACGCGACCGGTCACGCTCGGTCCCATGAGCAATGAGGATGTCGACGCCGACCCAGCAGGTAGATGCGTCATCGGGGTGGTCGGCGCTAGTGGGGGCCTCGGCGCCACCACGCTGTGCGCAGCGTTGGCGATGCGCACCGCCATGGCGCGTGGGCGGAGCCTGCTCATCGATGCTCATCCACGCGGTGGCGGGATAGACATCCATCTGGGCCTCGACACAGAGGTGGGCCTGCGTTGGCCCGATCTGGTCTCGGTGCGCGGAGCGGTCGAAACCGCCGAGGTGGTGGCCGGGCTGCCCTCGGTGGAGGGATGCACGGTGCTCTCGTGGGACCGCAGACCGGGCTTTGCGCTGGGAGCTGACGGGGTGCATTTGACTCGAGCGTTGACAGCGACATCCGGGATCTGCGTCATCGACCTGCCGGGACCTGAGGCAGACCAGCATGAGCGATGGTGGCAGTTGTGCGACCAGGTGGTGATGCTGTGTGGCGGCAGGGTCCATCAGGTGGCCGCCGCCGCCGTCGTGGCGGAGTGTCTGCTCGCTGCGGTCGAGCGCGACGACCATGGGGGCCACCGCTCTCAGGCCGAGGTCACCGAGGCCTCCGTGTGCGGAGTCCTACGCGAGCAGCAGCGTGGTGCGGCGGATCGTGACCTCGTCTCGACGGTGCTCGGTCTGCCCTTCGTCGGGGTGATGAGACCCGATGCCACGGTTGGGTCGGCACTGACGCGTGGTGAGCCCGTGGGGGTGAGGTCCGGCCCGGTGGCATCGCTTGCCGACGCGATCCTCGCCGAGACCCTGCCGTCGGCTCGGGGCGCGGCATGACAGCGGTCGACCCGCTCGTCCAGGAGGAAATCGACCGTGGGCAGCTGCCCACGCAGGAGCGGGTGTCACGGATCACGGCGGCCCAGCGACTTCGACTCGGCTCCGAGGGCGCGGCGGATGCCGAGCGTGCTCTCGGGAGCTCGGTCCTGGGACTCGGCCCGTTGCATCCCCTCACTGCAGACGAGCGTGTTACCGACATCCTGGTGAACGGCGCCCGCGGCGTATGGGTCGATCGAGGACGGGGTCTGGAGCCTGCCGAAGTGCACCTGAGTGACGACGCCGCGCTGCGTCGGTTGGCCGTCCGTCTGGCCGCGCTGGCGGGCCAGAGGCTCGACGATGCTGCGCCCTACGTCGACGGGTTGCTGCCCGGGGGAATCCGCTTGCACGCGGTCTTGCCGCCCCTCGTGGACGGGGCTGCCCACATCAGTCTGCGCATTCCTCGTCGAGTGCCCCCCTCCTTGGAGGCGCTGCGGAGGTGGGACATGTTCGACCTCGGAGTCGAGACCCTGTTGCGACAGATCGTGGCCAGCAAGCTGGCGTTCGTGGTGGGAGGCGGCACGGGCAGCGGCAAGACCACCCTGCTGTCGGCCATGCTCTCGCACGTCCCACACGGGGAGCGGATGGTCATCGTCGAGGACGTGCGAGAGTTGGTTGTTGCCCACCCCCACGTCATTCATCTGCAAGGACGCGCTCCCAACGTGGAGGGACGCGGAGAGATTGCGCTCACGACGTTGATCCGACAGTCCCTGCGAATGCGGCCTGATCGCGTGGTGCTGGGGGAGGCGAGGGGTGCCGAGGTTCGAGACCTGTTGACGGCGATGAACACCGGTCACGAGGGAGGATGTGGCACGATCCACGCGAACTCAGCCCACGACGTGATCTCCCGTTTCGAGGCGCTCGGTGCCCTCGCCGGCCTCGGATCTGCTGCGGTGCACACTCAGCTGGCCTCAGCGGTCCAGGTGGTGCTCCACCTCGACCGCTCCGGCGCGACCCGCAAGGTCGCCGAGATAGCCGTCCTGGACGTCTCGGACGACCGGGTCGAGGCGAGCACGGCGCTGCGACGGGTGGGCGAGCGCTACGAGAGGGGCCCTGGGTGGGACCGGCTGCGTCAGTGGGTCTCTGCGCATAGCGGACCATGAGCACGCCCAACGGGTGGCTGGCAGCCTTTGCTGCCGTCTGCTGCTTGGGCGCGGTACTCCTGTGGCCCACCAGGTCGGGCCTGCGCGGTCGGGTCGTCCGCACGATGCTGACCACGGTGCCTCAGCCCGGCACGAGCCGGCTCCGGCGATGGGCCATGGCGTGGCGTGCACGCGGCACAACGGGGCCGGACGTCCTGCCGCTCCTCGACGGTCTCTCGGCCAGTTTGGCTGCTGGTCTGACGCCGGAGGAGTCCCTGCGCATGGCCTCACGGTCTACAACCGATACCGGGGTGCGAGCGATCGTGGCTCCGGTGCTGGAGGCTGCCCAGGAGGGAAGGCCTCTCGGGGTGTCCTGGCAACGCGTCGCGCGCGAGCACAGCCACCCTGACCTCGCGTCATTGGCCCGGGCATGGCTGATCAGTGAACGCCTGGGGTGTCCTCTCTCCGATGCGGTAGCCACGACGGCGAGCGCGTCGAGGTCGAGGACCGTGACTCAGCAGAGGCTGAGCACGGCGACGGCGGGAGCCCGGGCGACGAGTGCGCTGCTGAGCGTGCTGCCGGTCGGTGGCGTTGGCATCGCGCTCATGGTGGGCATCGATCCCTTCACGCTCTACGGCAACCCTTTGGCTCTCGTCTCGGCACTGTGCGGACTGGGCCTGCTGCTGGTGGGACGCTGGGTGGTCAACGTCATGATCGGACGTGTCGGCCGACCGGGGCGCCACGAATGACGGTTGCAGGCCCGTGGGTACTGGGGCTGGCGGCGGCGCTGAGTGCCCTCGCCGTGGTGGTGTGCCCACACGCGCCCGGACCCTGGCACTTGCGCCGCCGCCAGCGAGACCGGCGCGCGCTGCGAGGAGAGCTACCGACACCCGAGCTGCCGGAGGTCCTGGATCACATCGCGCTGGCCTTACGTGGTGGTGCCGGTGTCCAGCCCGCGTTACGACAGGTGGCCTCGGTGACACCTGGCGCGGCAGGTCACGAGCTCGCTGCGGTCGCGGCAGCCATGGCTTGGGGCCTCGACGATGACGCCGCCTGGGCCAACGCGCCGCGACGGTGGCAGCCAGCCCAGCGAGCCCTGGTGTTGGCTGCTCGTGGTGGAGTGCCTCCTTCCGATCTGCTGATCGCCGCGGCGAGCGACCTCCGCCGGGATGCGGTGGCCCGGGTGGAGCTGCAGACGGCTCAGCTGGCGGTGCGGTTGGTGCTTCCTCTGGGACTGGCGTTCCTGCCCGCCTTCGTGCTGACCACCGTGGTGCCCGTGGTGATCGCCTTGGCCACCTCGGTGCTCCAGGCTCCTTGACGACTCGCGGGGGCTCGGGAGCGTCCAGGTCTCGGCTCTGTACACACGCGGCGCGGAGATCGCCCACCGTCCACAGAACGTGCCGGGTCACCGAACGGGATCCCTCGAATCGGCCAACGTGGTCCTGGCGCTGAGGACCTGCCGAGGCGTCGCCGGCTCGCACCCTGTGACCGGTAACGAGAGAGGACGTGACATGAAGATTCGACACCGCATTGCCTGGGTCCGCACCAAGCTGGCCAAGACCGGTCGTGACGCTGGGATGTCGACGGCGGAGTACGCGGTAGGCACGCTCGCCGCCTGTGCCCTCGCCGCCGTGCTGTTGGCGATCGTCCAGTCCGGAGTGATCAAGACGCTGATCACCACCGTGATCAAGACCGCCCTTTCGGTGGCGTTGTAGTGACTCGCGGGCGCCGAGAGGCAGGGATGGCGACGGCCGAGCTGGCGATCGTCATCCCAGCAGTGCTGCTGGTGCTCGCGATGTGTCTGACGGGTCTGAGTCTGGCTGTGGACCAGATTCGCTGCGTCGATGCGGCGCGTGCGGCTGCGCGCGCCGCATCGCGCGGAGAGGACATCAAGACGGTGCGGCAGATCGCCCTGGACCTCACTCCCCCCGGAACCACCATCACCGTCTCGGAGACGCGTCATGGAGGTGACGCGGTCGAGGTTCTGGTGGAAGCGCCGCGACGACCCGGTCTCTTGCCCGGGCTTCCCTCGGCCTCGTCCACGGCACAAGCCCCCCTGGAGCCAGCCGTGAACGGGGCAGGGTAATGCGTTCGCGTTGGACACCGTCGACCCGAGACGCCGCTCATGAACGAGGCTCTGGGACGGTCCTGGGCCTGGCGACGATCGGCGTGCTGCTCAGCATGCTGCTCGCCCTAGTCATGCTCAGCGGCGCGGTGGTCGCCCGGCAGAAGGCGCAGAATGCGGCTGATCTCGGCGCCGTAGCGGGTGCCCAGCTGTTCAAGACTGGAGGAGATGCTCACGCTGTCTGCGCGAGGGTCGGTCGATGGGTCAAGGCCAACGGCGGGCGACTGGACGAGTGCTCCGTGGTGCCGTCAAACGCGCGCATGGGGGACCACGACAGCGGCCCTCAGGTCACCGTCACGGTGCACCGAACCGTCGGGGCTTGGCCGAGATGGGTGGCCACAGTCTCGGCGGTCGCCGGGCTCGTGCCGGCGGATCGCTAGCCGGATCCTGACGTGGCGCGCTCGCTCAGACGCCCGACCGCGGCGGGGGAGGCGTGGAGTCCCGAGGAGGCAACGGCGGGGGCAACTTCGAGGTCTGCTTCTGCGAGCCGGTGTCCTGCGACGTTCCGGAGCCAGCCCGCCGGTCGGAGGTATCGACGGCGGTCGTCGAGTCTTTCTCCCTTTGTGAGGAGTCCCGGCCGGACTTCTCCGAGGTGCCGGAGTCCCGCGACGGCGGCTGCTCGGCCTGCGACTTCTCCACCTCTTTGCGCAACCGCTTGACCTCGGCGCGCTTCACCCCCTGGGTCCTCAGACCGATGCTGAACATGACGGCACCGATGGCGAGGACCAGGATCGAGGCAGCGCCGAGGAAGAACAGCTGCAACGGAGTCAACGCGGCTGTGAACGGGCCCCAGTCAATCGACAACGGATCGAGGTTGCGCGTGGCGAAGGTGACATAGATGACGACGATGATCGCGAGCACGATCAGAATGGCACCAACGACGAACATGACTGGCCTTTCGGTGGCAAGGACTGCGTGTCCGAACCTTATCTGAGCAGCTCGCCAGATCCACTGATGAGGTGGGTCAGGACCGACACGGCACCGGCCTTGTCGAGGGGGTCGTTCCCGTTACCGCATTTCGGTGACTGCACGCACGAAGGGCAACCACCGCGGCACTGGCACTCTTCGATGGTGCTCAACGTGGCGGTCAGCCAGGTCGCGGCCTGGTCGAAGCCGTGCTGAGCGATGCCGGCACCGCCGACATAGCCGTCGTAGACCATCACGGTCGGCAGCTCGGTGTCGGGATGACGAGCCGTGGATACACCGCCGATGTCCCACCGGTCGCACGTCGCGATCAGCGGCAACAAACCGATGGAGGCGTGCTCGGCGGCATGGAGCGCGCCGGGAATGTCGGCCTCACCCACCCCGGCGAGCGCCAGCTCCTCGGGGGGCAGAGTCCACCAGACCGCCTTGGTGCGTAGGGTCCTGACGGGCAGGTCGAGCGCGTGACGGCCGATGACGTCGCCGTTGGGCAGGCGGCGTAGGAAGGAGGTCACCTGTGAGGAGACCTCCACCTCGCCGAACGTGAGCGTCGCCGGCCCCCACTGCTGTCGTTCGGACCCCCGAACGTCGACGATCCGAAAGTCGCTGATGGACGCGGCCTGGGTGCTCCACCCCGGGTCGCCCGCGACCACGACCGCACTGCCGTCCTCCAGGTCCAGCTCGGTCACGACGTAGGACTGGCCCTGGTGCAGATAGACCGCCCCGGTATGCACCGCCGCATGGGCGCGGGAGGCATCGACCGTGCCCAGGATCCGGCCGGTTCGAGACTCGACGATGCCGATGCTGCTGCCGGTGCCCCTGAGCTGGACGTGGTCCGCCGCGCGGTCCTGACGCGCCCAGAACCATCCGCTGGGTCGGCGTCGCAACACGTTTCCGGCCACCAGGGCATCGGCCAGCGCCGGCATACCCGAACCGAACCAACGGGTGTCCTCGGTTGTCAGTGGGAGCTCTGCTGCGGCGGCGGCCAGGTGCGGTGTCAGGACGTGCGGGTTGGTCGCATCCATCACGCTGGCTTCGACAGGGTCGGTGAAGATCCGTTCGGGATGGTGGACGAGGTAGCTGTCGAGGGGATCATCCGCCGCGATGAGCACCGCCAACGAGGCCTGTCCGGCTCGTCCGGCCCGTCCGGCCTGCTGCCACAAGGAGGACAACGTGCCCGGCCATCCGGCCAAGAGCACGGCGTCCAGACCCGCGATGTCGATCCCGAGCTCCAGAGCGTTGGTCGCTGCCAGTCCGAGCACTTCCCGGTCGCGCAGTCGGTGCTCCAAGGCGCGACGATCCTCGGGTAGGTACCCACCCCGGTAGGCGGCGACCATCGGTACAAGGTCCGGGTTCACCTGCTCCAACGCCCGCCGGGTGGTCTCGGCCACGACCTCCACGCCCACGCGGGAGCGTGCGAACGCCACGGTCTGGACCCCTGAGGCCACCAGGTCGGTCAGCAGGTCAGCGCTCTCGGATACGGCGCTGCGCCGCGAGCCCTGGTCGCCCGGAGGCGGCTCCCACAACGCGAAGGTGACGGCGTCCCGGGGTGACCCGTCGTCGGTGATGGCCTGTACCGGTGAGCCGATGAGCGCCGAGGCGTGTCGGGCGGGCTGTGCCACGGTGGCGGAGGCAAAGGCCACGGTGGGATACGCGCCGTACCGCGCCGCTACCCGCAGTAGGCGGCGAAGCACCGCGCTGACGTGGGCCCCGAACACCCCGCGGTAGACGTGGCATTCGTCGACCACGATGTAGTCCAGCTTGCGCAGGAACGTGCGCCAGTGCTCGTGGCCGGGCAGCAACGAGTGGTGCAGTAGATCCGGGTTGGTCAGCACGTAGTGCGCATGGTCGCGGATCCACCGCCGCTCGTCGCTCGGGGTGTCACCGTCGTAGGTCGCACAGCGCACCTCGGGCAGCGCCAGCGCCGCGAGCCGGGCTTCCTGATCCGCGGCCAGGGCCTTCGTCGGGGCGAGGTAGAGGGCGGTCGAGCCGCGCCCGGTGGGCGCAGTCGTGCCTTCCATCAATGAGGACAACACCGGCACCAGGTAGCCCAGAGATTTGCCGGAGGCAGTGCCGGTGGCCAGCACGGCGTGCACTCCCGAGCGCAGGGTCAGCGCCATCTCAGCCTGATGGCTCCACAGGGAACGCACCCCCGAACCGGTGATCGCCGCATACACGCTCGGATCCACCCAATCGGGAAAGTCCACTTCCTGAGCGAGGCGTCCCGGGACTGTATGCGTATGCAGCAGCGCACGTCCGCGCCCCCCGCGCGCCAGATGCGCGAGGGTGGCGACAGGGTCGAAGGTTGAGGGCGAAGACACTGGGATCACCGTATGCGGACTCAAGGGGTGAAGTTGTCGGCCTGCATCGTTTACTGTGAGCCGCACACAGTCCCGCACCCTTTGGCGTATCGATGGCGATTCGCCTTGCACGGAGGTAATTCATGAGGCCAACCGCTCAGGACATTGACCTGGGATGGGGGAGCACGTCCATCGTTATTTTCGTGCTGCTTATTTCCATTGCCGCCATGGTCATGGGGTTGCGGTTCCGCCGCGAAGTGCTGGCGGCCTCGCCCGGCACGGAGAACATGCAGGAGATCGGCGGCGCGGTGCAGACCGGCGCGCAGGCCTATCTGCGCCGGCAGTTCCTGACGCTGGCCCCCTTCGTCGTGATCGCCTTCGTCCTGTTGCTACTGCTGCCGGCCGACGACATGGGGATCCGCATCGGGCGCTCCATCTTCTTCCTGCTGGGAGCCGGGTCCTCGGCCGCGATCGGCTACATGGGGATGAGTTTGGCTACGGCCGCCAACATGCGGGTGGCCGAGGCGGCACGGACCTCGGGCCGCGACCTGGGGATGCGGATCGCGTTCCGTACCGGCGGGACCGTGGGCATGGCGACCGTCGGGTTGGGCCTGTTCGGTGCGGCCTTGGTGGTCCTGCTCTACGAAGGTGACGCTGCCAAGGTGCTCGAAGGCTTCGGCTTCGGCGCTGCCCTGCTGGCCATGTTCATGCGCGTGGGTGGTGGCATCTTCACCAAGGCCGCCGACGTGGGCGCGGACCTGGTCGGCAAGGTCGAGACCGGCATCCCTGAGGACGACAAGCGCAACCCGGCGACCATCGCCGACAACGTCGGCGACAACGTCGGCGACTGTGCCGGCATGGCCGCGGACCTCTTCGAGTCCTATGCCGTCACCTTGGTGGCCGCGTTGATCCTCGGCACCGCGGCGCTTGGCGCCGACGGCTTGACCTTCCCCCTGATCGTGCCCGCCATCGGCGCGTTGACCGCGATCATGGGCGTCTACATCACCAAGGCCCGACCGGACGAGAGTGGTCTGTCGGCCATCAACCGCGGCTTCTATATCTCTGCCGTCACCGCTGCTGCCGCCTCCGTGGTGGCGGCCCTGCTCTTCCTGCCGTGGAGCATGCCCGCCAACATGCAGGAGCTGGCGATCTTCGGCCCCACCGAGGTCCCCGACGTCAACCCCGCCGTGCGTGGCGCGGCGGCCGTCGTGATCGGCATCATCCTGGCAGCGGCCATTCTCTGGTTGACCGGATACTTCACCGGCACCGACTCCAAGCCGACCAAGGACGTCGCACGCACCTCCCTGACCGGCCCGGCCACGGTCATCCTGTCCGGTATCGGTGTCGGCTTCGAGTCCGCGGTCTACACCGCAGTCACCATCGCGGCCGCGGTGTACATCCTGTTCACCTTGGGGGGCGGTTCCTTGATCTTGGCGCTGTTCTTCGTAGCGCTCGCCGGGTGTGGCCTGCTCACCACGGTCGGCGTGATCGTGGCCATGGACACCTTCGGCCCCGTCTCGGACAACGCTCAGGGCATCGCCGAGATGTCCGGTGACGTCGACGGGGAGGCTGCGCAGGTGCTGACCGAGCTCGACGCCGTCGGCAACACCACCAAGGCCATCACCAAGGGCATCGCGATCGCGACGGCCGTGCTGGCCGCGACGGCGCTCTTCGGCTCCTACTGGGATGCCGTCAGCAAGTCGCTGCAGGAGCTGACGCTCGCCTCCCCGGCGGAGGTCGCCGAGGGCACCTCGGTGCTGCAGTCGTTCCTGGTCTTCGACCCCCGCTCGCTGGTCGGGCTGATCATCGGTGGGTCCGTGGTCTTCATGTTCTCCGGGTTGGCCATCAACGCGGTGACCCGCGCGGCTGGCGCCATCGTCTTCGAGGTGCGCCGCCAGTTCCGCGAGATGCCCGGCATCATGAACTACACGCAGAAGCCCGACTACGCCCGCGTGGTCGACATCTGCACCAAGGACTCGCTGCGCGAGCTGGCCACGCCCGGACTGTTGGCCGTGTTGGCCCCCATCGCGGTGGGCTTCTCGCTCGGGGTGGGTGCCCTCGCCGGCTATCTGGCCGGAGCGATCGGCACCGGTGTGCTGATGGCGGTGTTCCTGTCCAACTCCGGTGGGGCCTGGGACAACGCCAAGAAGATCGTCGAGGACGGCAGCCACGGCGGCAAGGGCACACTGGCGCACGAGGCCACCATTATCGGTGACACCGTCGGCGACCCGTTCAAGGACACCGCTGGCCCGGCCATCAACCCGCTGATCAAGGTGATGAACCTGGTCGCCCTGTTGATCGCCCCGGCGATTGTGAGCATGTCGGTCGGCGAGGACGCCAACGACCTGCTGCGCTGGGCGATCGCCCTGGTCGCGTTCGCCATCATCGTGGCGGCCGTGTGGTTCAGCAAGCGTCGCGGCATCGCGATCGCCGAGGACGTGGCACAACCTGCCGATACTGTCTGAGGCGGCGTTGGCGGACGAGTCCGAGGTCGGTGTCCCCGCGGCACCGGCGGGAGACGCTGGCCAGCTCGAGGCTTTGCGCTCCGACCTGCACCAGGGCGACTACACCGTTGACCACCTCGACGAGCTGCTCGGTCCGATGGCCGGGGCTGCGCTCGGCGGAGGGCAGCGGCTCCCCGCCGACCTGGCCACCCGCGGCAGTCAGGAGGCGGCGGCCACGCTGCTACGGCTCCTGGTGCTCGGGCTGCCGGTGGGCTCCGAGGCTGTGCAGCGCGCTCTGCCGCGCACAGGTGTGGACGGGGCCGTGGCGCTGGGTCTGGCCCGCGAGAGCTCGCCCGGGCAGGTGGTGGGCACCTGTGACCTGCGGCCGTATGCCGACGAACGACACAGCTGGTGGGTGGCCTCCGACCTCACGACCATGGCCACCTCGGCCCCGCTCGGTCCCCGTCACGTGGTGGGAGTCGGGGGCGCTTCGACCACCTTGGCCTCGTGGACCCCGCGGCCGTGGGCGGCTCGAACTCTCGACCTGGGGACGGGCTCAGGGGTGCAGGCCTTGCCTCTGGCTGAGCACTCGGCATACCGCGTCGTCAGCGACCTCTCCGAGCGGGCGCTGGCTTTCGCTGCCTTCACCTGCGCGCTGAACGGGATCGACGTCGACGTCCGGCAGGGTTCGCTCTTCGATCCGGTGGTGGACGAGACGTTCGACCTCATCGTGTGCAACCCGCCGTTCGTGATCACCCCGCGCGGCGCCGGACTGGACACCCTGGACTATCGCGACGGCGGGGCGGTGGGTGACAGCATCGTCGCGCAGGTCATCGCCCGCGTAGGTCACCATCTGAACCCCGGCGGTATGGCGCAGCTCTTGGGCAACTGGGAGCTCACGTCGGGGGAGACGTGGTCGGCGCGGGTCGATGGGTGGCTGCCGCGCGGGCTCGACGCGTGGGTGGTGCAACGGGAGGAACAGGACGTCGCGGACTACGCGCTGACCTGGACGCGGGACGCGGGGCACCCGGTGGGCACGCCGCAGTTCGACCGGTGGTACGCCGCGTGGCTGGAGGACTTTGCGGCTCGGGGGATCGAACGCGTCGGTTTCGGAGTCATCACGCTGCAGCGGCCGAGCGAGGACCGTGAGGCGTGGCGCTCGTTGGAGGAGGTCCGGGGAGCGGTGACGACGCCGATGGGGCCGGCGGTGCTGGCGGGCGTGCGGGCTCGCAGCTGGTTGGCCATGCACGACGACCATGACGTGCTGGGGGTGCCATGGTCCGTGGCTCAGGACGTCACCGAGGAACGGATCTCGGCGCCCGGGGCACCGGACCCGAGGGTGATTCAACTGCGTCAGGGCGGCGGCCTGCGGCGGGTGGCCCGGCTCGACTCGCTCTCAGCCGGGCTGGTCGGCGCTCTGGACGGAGAACTCACCGCGGGTCAGATCGCCCAGGCGTTGGCGGCCCTGACGGACACCACTGTCGAGGAAGTCCACGCGGCCGTGGTGCCGACGCTGCGAGCTCTGGTGGCCGACGGCCTGCTCCGTTGAGCTCGGGTCAGCCGTTCACGGTGGCGAACATGGACCGGCGTTGAACGGTGCTCGGTGACCGACGGAAGTCCAGGTCGGCATACGGTTCGAAAATCTGGTCCGTGCCCTCCCAGGTGGCCCAGAGCTTCTTCGCCGTGGTGTCGTCGACCTCGAACGCAGCGATGAAGAGCGTCAGTGCTCGGCGCGACAGCGTCTTGCCGGACAGGGCGCGACTGACCGTGTCCTTCAACCTCCGGGGCAGGTCGGTGTTGCTGCGGGGCTCGGCGCCGATACTCCAGAGGTGCTCGGCCAGGACGCACGCCAGCGCGCCCTGATGAATGCCATGGCCGCCGACCGGCGCGTAGCGCAACCATTTCTCCCGCACCGCGGGATCATCGCGCAATAAGGAACACAACTGTTCCACGGTGCGCATCCGCGCTTGTCGGCGAAGGGAGCTTCTCGTGCGTGTGGCGGGCATCCGCTCAAGCGGAGACTGAGCCTGCTGGCCGTTCATGAGGAACCTTCCGGGAAAGGAACTACCGCTGTCCTCTGCCTAGAGCATCCTCACCTCCACCTGATACAGCGTCACGGGCTTTTTCTACCCGGTTCCCGTCATCGGGGCTGGAACGCTGTCACTCCAACACACAGGCCCGACCACGGCCCCCTCGTCAGTCGACCCGGTAGGACTCCCGAGCGAGGGTGAAACCTGCGGTGCCCGCCGTGTCTCGACACGAGATGCCGGTGCTTTCGCTGCTGCACAAGATGGCGCCCAACTGCATCGTCTGACCGTAGTCGAGGACGGCGAGGTCGGTGCCGTCCACGCTCTCGGTGGACCCGACGTTGTCGGCGGCCCACCACCCCCCGAGGTCCAGAGCCGCCTGCCCCCGGATGGTCTCCGACGTGCAGGTCCAGGCGGCACCCTCTCCCTCCAGGACCGTGATGGCATCGGCGCTGTCCGCCGTGCAGTCACCCAACACCTGGGCAGACATATCGTCGGTGGACGGGGTGAAGTCCTTGCTGGCGATCTGGCAGACGGCGGACCCGTCGCGCAGGACGCACTGGATGTTGCCCGAAGGCATCACGAAACTGGCCTGGTCCCCGCCGATCAGGACGGTGCCGTCGCCGGCGATCTGCACCGAGCGCGGCTCGGGACCTGCAGACTCGGTCGCAGCGTCGCTCTCGGTGTCGCGGTCACCGGACGGGCTGCCATCCTTCTGCGCCGAGTCGGGGGCCTGTGTGGGGTCAGCAGCGGTCTGCGCGACCGCCGGGGGCTCCGGTTCACCGGCAGGCGGGTCCTCCGAGCAACTCGCCGACAGCAGCGCCCCGGCCGCCAGCGTGAAGGTGAGGATCACTCTGCGAGAACGGCATCGACCTGAGTCGGGCTTCACGGGGAGTTCCTTTCGCCGGTGTCGGCACACTGTAACGGGGTGAAGAAGGTGCGGCCCGATTCGGATGCGCGGAGAACCCGGAATATTCACGTGCGAGTGAGTGCTCACTCATTTACGATGCAACGTATGCCGACCCGCGCTCCTGCGATGAAACCCGACCAACGACGTGCTCACCTGGAGAGCGCGACGGTGACCGTGCTACGACGCAGTGGCATGGCGGCCACCACCAAGGAGATCGCTGCTGAGGCCGGGGTGGCCGAGGGGACGATCTTCCGTGTCTTCGATACCAAGGACCAGCTGATCCGGTCGGCCCTGGTGACCGCGTTCGACCCCGCACCGCTGCTGGGGAGGCTCGCTCACATCGACACCCATGCGCCCCTACGGGAGCGACTGGTCGCCATGGTCACGGCTCACCAGGACCATCTCAGTGAACTGTTCGGCCTGATGGCCGCCGTCGGCATGGTGCGGCCCCCCGAGTCACTGCGCGATCACGGCCACCTGGCCCACGGAGCTGCTCAGTCCGAGGTGCAGGACGCGATGCTGGCCCTCATCGAGCCGGACGCCGGTCACCTCACGATCCCCCCGCACGACCTCCTTCGGCTGCTACGCATGCTCACCTTCGCCGGCAGCCACAAGCACATCGCCCACGGCGATCTGCTCACCCCGCGCCAGATCGTCGACGTCCTGCTCGACGGCACCCTCGCGCCCGGCTCGACATCCCTTCGACGGACGGCAACGACATCGTGCTGATCACTCTCCTGCGCCGCCACCTCGCGCCATACCGGACGTTCATCGTCATCCTGCTCGTGCTGCAGTTCTTCAGCACCATCGCCTCGCTCTACCTGCCGAGCCTGAACGGGCGGATCGTCGACGAGGGCATCGCCGTGGGTGACACCGGCATGATCATCTCCCTGGGCAGCCAGATGCTGGTCTTCACCATCGTCCAGATCACCGTCACCATCGCGGCGACCTACCTCGCCTCCCGGACCGCCTCGAGCACGGCCCGTGACCTGCGGGCCAACGTCTTCGACCGGGTCAGCTCGTTCAGCGCCCAGGAGGTCGGCCAGTTCGGTGCGCCCACCCTGATCAGCCGATCCACCAACGACGTCACCCAGGTCCAGCAGGTCACCTTCATGGGGTTGTCGATGATGGTGACCATCCCGATCATGATGATCGGCGGGATCGTGATGGCGCTGCGCGAGGATGTCGGCCTGGCCTGGCTGATGGCCGTCGCCGTGCCACTACTGGCCCTGTGCATCGGCGTGATCCTGCGCAAGATGGTGCCGCAGTTCGCCGTCATGCAGCAGTGTGTCGACCTGGTGAACCGGGTCCTGCGAGAGCAGATCACCGGAGTGCGCGTGGTGCGAGCCTTCGTCCGCGAGGACCAGGAAGAGGCCCGCTTCAGCGACGCCAACACTCAGTACACGGGAGCCGCGCTATCGGTGGGCAAGCTGATGGCGATGGTCTTCCCCCTCGTCACCTTCATCCTGAACGGCTCCACCGTGGCGGCGTTGTGGTTCGGCGCTCGCAGGATCGAGAACGGCGAGATGCAGATCGGCTCGCTGATCGCCTTCATGGCGTACCTGCTCTTCGTGTTGATGTCGGTCATGATGGCCACGTTCATGGCCACGATGATCCCGCGGGCCTCGGTGTCCGCCGGTCGCATCATGGAGGTGCTGTCCACCAAGGCCACCGTGGTGGACCACCGCGATCCCACCCCCATCCCGGATGGGCCGGTCACCATCGAGTTCGACAATGTCGAGTTCCACTACCCCGGCGCGCAGTCACCGGTCTTGCAGGGCGTGTCGTTCACCGCCCGACCGGGCCAGATGACCGCACTCATCGGCTCCACCGGCTCAGGCAAGACCACGGCGATCTCCCTGGTCACCCGGTTGTACGACGTGACCGGGGGAGCCGTGGTGATCAACGGGGTCGACGTGCGCAAGGCCTCGTTGGAGGGCCTGTGGTCCACCGCCGGGATCGTCCCACAGAAGCCCTATCTGTTCTCCGGCACTGTCGCCTCCAACCTGCGGTATGGCAACCCCGAGGCCACCGACGACGAGCTGTGGGAGGCCCTACGCATCGCTCAGGCCGAGGATTTCGTGGCCCAGATGCAGGGTGGTCTCGAGGCGTCGATTGCGCAGGGGGGCACGACCGTCTCTGGTGGTCAGCGACAACGCCTGGCGATTGCTCGTGCCCTGGTCAAGCGACCCCAGGTCTACGTCTTCGACGACTCCTTCTCCGCGCTGGACGTGGCCACCGACGCCCGGCTGCGGGCCGCCCTGGCCTCGCGCACCGCCACCTCCACGGTGCTGGTGGTCGCCCAGCGGGTGTCCACGATCACTGCCGCAGACCAGATCATCGTGCTCGAGGACGGCCAGGTGGTCGGCCGGGGCACGCACGACGAGCTGCTCGCAGACTGCCCGACATACCAAGAAATTGTGGACTCACAACTGAGTGCGGAGGTGGCCTGACATGAGTGAAGGCGTGAAGTCTGCGGAGGAGAAGGCCGCCGAGGCCAGGCGCGGTCCGCCCATCGCGCGTCGCGGACCGGGGGCGGGCATCGGCGCGCCGGTCGAGAAGCCGATGAACTTCCGGGGCTCGGCCCAGCGGCTCCTGGGTCTGCTTCGACCGGATCGCTGGGCTCTCCTGGCGGTTCTCGCGATGACCACCCTCAGCGTGGTGTTGACCGCGGTCGGCCCGCTCATCCTGGCTCGGGCCACCGACCTGATCTTCGCCGGCGTCTTCAGCGCCCGGCTCCCGTCCGGCACCACGCAGGCCCAAGCCGTCCAGAGCCTGCGGAGCCAGGGCAACGACACCTTGGCCGACATCCTGGCCGCGATGGATCACGTGGTGCCCGGCCAGGGCATCGACTTCCAGGCGGTGGCCAACGTGCTGCTGCTCGCGTTGGCGCTCTACATCGTGGCCGCGGTGTTCGCGTGGGGCCAGGGCCGCCTGCTGGTCGTGGTGGTCAACCGGGCGGTGTTCGGTCTGCGACGTAGCGTCGAGGAGAAGCTCCATCGCCTGCCGCTGCCCTATTTCGACCAGCAACCGCGCGGCGAGGTTCTGAGCCGGGTCACCAACGACATCGACAACGTGGCGCAGAGTCTGCAGCAGACCTTGAGCCAGCTCCTCACATCCCTGCTGACGGTGGTGGCGATGGTGACGATGATGTTCATCGTCTCGCCGCTGTTGGCCGTAGTAGCGCTCATCACAATCCCGGTCGCGATGGGCGTCACCGCGATCATCGGCAAGCGCGCGCAAGGCATGTTCGTCCGGCAGTGGAAACATACCGGCGAGGTCAACGGCATCGTCGAGGAGTCCTTCACCGGGCACGAGCTCATCCAGGTCTTCGGCCGGCAGCGCGAGGCACGGACGGCGTTCAACACCGCCAATGACAAGCTCTACACCGCCAGCTTCGGCGCGCAGTTCGTGTCCGGTCTGATCATGCCCACGATGATGTTCATCGGGAACCTGAACTACGTGGTGATCGCCGTCCTCGGTGGTCTACGTGTGGCCAGCGGGTCGATGAGCCTCGGTGATGTGCAGGCCTTCATCCAGTACTCCCGCCAGTTCACCCAGCCGTTGACGCAGGTGGCTTCGATGGCGAATCTGATGCAGTCCGGGGTGGCATCGGCCGAGCGGGTCTTCGAGGTCCTGGACGCCGCTGAGCAGGAGGTCCAGGCCGAGCATCCGGCTGTCCTGGACGCACCGCGGGGTCAGGTGGCCTTTGAGGACGTTTCCTTCTCTTACGATCCCGAGCAGTCGCTGATCCAGGACTTGGACCTGCGCGTCGAGCCGGGTCAGACGGTGGCCATCGTCGGCCCCACGGGGGCCGGCAAGACCACGCTGGTCAACCTGTTGATGCGGTTCTACGAGCTGAACGGCGGCCGGATCACGCTGGACGGTATCGACATCACCAACCTCACCCGGCACGACCTGCGCTCACGGATCGGGATGGTCCTGCAGGACGCCTGGTTGTTCAAGGGGTCGATCCGGGACAACATCACCTACGGTCGACCCGAGGCCACCGAGGAGGAGATGGTGCAGGCCGCCCAGGCGACCTACGTCGATCGGTTCGTGCACTCGCTGCCGGAGGGTTACGACACGGTGCTGGACTCCGAGGGTGGCAGCGTCTCTGCGGGTGAGCGCCAGCTCATCACGATCGCCCGAGCGTTCCTGACCGACCCGGCCTTGTTGATCCTGGACGAGGCCACGTCCTCGGTCGACACCCGCACCGAGCTGTTGTTGCAGCAGGCCATGGCCGCTCTACGCGCGGACCGGACGTCATTCGTGATCGCACACCGCCTCTCGACCATCCGTGACGCCGACGTCATCCTGGTGATGGAGGCCGGGCGAATCGTCGAGCAGGGCACGCACGAAGTGCTGTTGGAGGCTGATGGGGCCTACGCCGCGCTCTACCGCTCCCAGTTTGCCGCGCCCGCCGAGGCGGTTTAACTCCCCCCACCCGCCACCCCCAGCCACAAAGTCGACCTCGAGCGCCTTATACGACGCTGGAGGTGGCAGTAAGTGGCTGGGGGTGGGGGTCGTGAGGAGCGCAGCGAGTCCACCCGGACGTAGGGGCTGCGTACGTGGAGGAACATCTCCTCGTCCTCCTCGAACCACGCGTCCAGGGCGGCCCACTCAAAACGGTAGGTCGCGGCGAGTCCCTCGACGGCAGCATCCGTGATCAGCCGCGCCGCCTGGTCGACGTGCCGGTCCCCGTGCGTCAAGGAGTGGACCGTCGACCGACCTTGAGGCGTCTCCCGCAGCTGTCCGCTGTTGGTCAGGACCGACGTGTCGACGTCGGCAGCCGGGATGTAGAGCTGCGGAAGGGCCACAGGGGAGGTGACTATTCCGGTCGGGGGCGGTTGCACTACGCCGCGTCGGTTACGGTGTGCCCGAAGTCCCCGTCGGAGTCGCGACGAGTCCGCGGC
>JBASAN010000331.1:0-14589 GCA_049650625.1 Ornithinimicrobium sp. | reverse complement strand
GCGTCGGGGTCCCGTCGAGAGCCCACCAGTACTCCTTGACGTCCTCGCCGTGGTTTCCCTGCGGGTTGGTCAGGCCGAAGAGCCTTTCCTTGATGCGGTCGTCGTGACCGTTCCACAGGGCGAGCCCAAGGTTGAGATACCCGTCCACGTCGCAGAGACCGGCCAACCCGTCCTCACCCCACCGGTAGGCCCGGCGGTGCGCGTCGTCGAAGGGGAAATGCTCCCACGCGTTGCCGTCGGCGGAGTAGTCCTCGCGTACCGTGCCCCACTGTCGGGCCGACACGTACGGGCCCCACTGCCGCCAGGCGGCCTTGGGGTCGGCCGAGTCGTCCAGTCGTTCCCGCTCCGTGCTCACCGGGCCACTGTGGCACGGCTAGGAGGCGAAAGAGGACAGCGCTCCGTGCAGGTCGGGCAGCACTTTGGCTTCCAGCCGAGTGCCCTCGGCCGTGTGGTCCTCGACCAGGATCTCACCCTCGGCGTGCACCCGACTGACCAGATCGCCACGATCGTAGGGCAGCAACACGTCGACGAGGATCTGCGGCCGCGGCAGGGTCGACTCGACGGCCTCGACGACCTCGGTCATGCCCTGACCGGTGCGCGCCGAGACGGCGACCGAGTCGGGGTAGGTCCGCAGCAACCGGTCCAACACCTCCGGGTCGGCAACGTCGGCCTTGTTGAACACGATGACCTCGGGCACTTCGTGAGCACCGACGTCGGCCAACACCTCGTGCACCGCGCGGATCTGACCGTCGGGGTCATCGTGCGCCCCGTCCACCACGTGCAGTAACACGTCCGCGTCGGCCGCCTCCTCCAGCGTGGATCGGAAGGCCTCAACCAGTTGGTGCGGCAAGGCCCGGACGAAACCGACCGTGTCGACCAGCGTGTATGGCCGGCCATCCTCGGCTTCGGTGCGGCGCACCGTCGGGTCCAGCGTGGCAAAGAGCTGGTCCTGCACCAGCACCCCGGCGCCTGTCAGGCGGTTGAGCAGGGAGGATTTGCCGGCGTTGGTGTATCCGACGATGGCCACGCTGGCCACGTGACCGGTCTTGCGGGAGGCCCGCTTGGTGTCTCGGGTGACCTTCATGGAGGCGATGTCGCGACGCAGTTTGGAGATCCGGGTGTTGATCCGCCGGCGGTCCAGCTCGATCTTCGTCTCACCGGGTCCGCGAGATCCGATGCCCTCACCGCCGGCAACGCGACCACCGGCCTGCCGAGACATCGACTCACCCCAGCCACGCAGTCGCGGAAGGAGATACTGCAGCTGGGCCAGTTCGACCTGGGCACGCCCCTCACGGGACTTGGCGTGCTGAGCGAAGATGTCCAGGATCAGCGCGGTGCGGTCGATGACCTTGACCTTCACCACGTCTTCCAGCGCCCGTCGCTGGGAGGGCGCGAGCTCGTCGTCGCAGATGACCGTGTCAGCGCCTTCAGCCTGCACGATCTCGCGCAGCTCCTGGGCCTTGCCCGATCCGAGGTAGGTCGCCGGGTCGGGTTTGGCACGACGCTGCAGAACGGCGTCGGCGATGGTGGACCCAGCCGTCTCGGCCAGCGCGGACAGCTCTCGCATCGAGGTCTCGGCGTCGTCGGCCGTGCCGTCACTCCACACTCCGGCGAGGACGACACGTTCCAACCGAAGCTGGCGGTACTCGACCTCGGTGACGTCCTGAAGCTCGGTCGACAACCCGCCGACCCGCTTCAGTGCTGCGCGGTCCTCACGGTCGAACTGGTCACCGTCGAACGACGGCTCTGCCTCGGGTTGTCCTGTGCTCGTGGGCCCAGGATTGGTGTGTGCGGTCATAATCTCCTTCGGTTCCTGCTCAGGGTCTCACTGCGTCAACGTTGCAGGCCACTGATTTCCTCCCCCGTAGACTTTTGCTGATGGCATCCGACGCTGGCGACCCTCCGGGCAACGACCACTACTTCACCGCTGACCCTGCCTCGGACGACGAGTTGCGGTTCCGCACCGTGACCCTGGCTGGCCGCGAGGTCAGGGTGGTGACGGCGGGTGGGATCTTCTCCCCCGACAGCGTCGACAAGGGCACGGCGGTGTTGCTCAAGCATCTGCCACTGCCTCCGGTCTCCGGGACGTTCCTGGACCTCGGCTGCGGGTGGGGGCCCTTGGCTCTGACGATGGCGCTGCAGGCTCCGAGCGCGCAGGTCCACGCCGTGGACGTCAACCGTCGGGCACTCGACCTGATGCGGCGCAACGCGGTAGCTCTCGGGTGCTCGGGAGTGCAGATCGCCGAACCCTGCGACGTCCCCGGGGACACCAGTTTCGACCTCATCTGGTCCAACCCGGCGATCCGGATCGGCAAGGCTGCTCTGCACGACATGCTGCTGACCTGGCTGCCTCGACTGGCCCCAGGCGGGTCGGCATACCTGGTGGTCAGCAAGAACCTTGGCGCGGACTCGCTCCAGACGTGGCTGAGCGGTCAGGACCCGCGCTGGCAGGTGGAGCGCCACGCCAGTGACAAGGGATTCCGCATACTGCGGATTCACCTACCCCCGACGCGTCCCGCCGCCTAGCCCGCACCCCGAGCCACCGAGCACTACCTGTGTCCGGCCCGACGACTTGTGCCGTCGCGGGCGGAGGTACGAGTCATCCACAGCGGCACAGGTCCAGGACGACGTCCACAACTTTCTGTGGGAACCACGACGTTGTGTCGCACGGGGACATATTCGCCCCTATGGATCCTCGACTCTCCGGCATCCTTGCTCGCCGATCTCCGGCCGTCTTCACCGCTGCCGAGGCCTACGCGGTTGGCCTCGACGCCGGCACGATCCACCGACTTTGCCGTCGGGGAGAGGTCATCCGGTTGGCGAGCGGCACCTACACCTCGGCCGAGGTGTGGAGCACAGCTGACCCCCTGGAACGACACGTCTTGCTGACGGCTTCCCGCTGCGCCGCGCATGACGGTAGGGGTGACATCTCCGTGGCGCTCAGTCACGAGAGCGCAGCAGCCTGGTGGGGCCTCCCCCTTCTGAGCACACCGAAGCGGGGGCATCTCACCCTCTGCCAGGCCGGTGCGGCGCGGAGCCGGCGGGAGTACACAGTCCACCGGCAGTACGGCGTGGATCAGTGTGCGACCTCCCTAGGTACCGGCACGGACTCGGCGCAGGAACCGCAGCCCGGGAATGGGCTGCAGCAGGTGCGGACGGTTTCCCCCGTCCTCGCCGCTTTCGGAGTGGCCGAAACGCGTGGCTTCCTGGCCGGAGTCGTGGCCTTGGACAGCGCGCTCCACAGCGCAAAGACTCAGATGGAGGACGCTGTCGGATGGCTGAGCCGGCTTCGACGTCGACCCGGCATGGCCACGATCCGATCGGTGGTGAAGGCTGCCGATGCACTGGCCGAGTCACCCCTGGAGACTCAGGCGCGAGTGGTGCTCCGTTCCTTGGGATACCGACCCCGGCTGCAAGCCAGGCTGTTGTCTACGGACGGCCACTTCGTCGCTCGGGTCGACCTCCTCATCGAGGATCTGGGCGTCGTTGTCGAGGTCGACGGTCGGGTGAAGTACCAGCAGCACAACTCCACCCAGGCCCTGGTGTCAGAGAAGCGCCGGGAGAACGCCATCGTCGACCTGGGCTATGCCGTGTTTCGGCTCGAGCATCATCACCTCGCTGATCCCAAGGCCATCGATACCTGTATACAGCAGGCCGCTCGGCGGGCCCATTCTGCTCAGCGACGATCGACTCGTGCCCTCTCTGTCCACCGGTAGCCGCTCTGGCCGCGACACAAGTCATGCCAGCAGGCACGAATGCGCGGACTACGACTCCTGGTTTCCCTCGGTGATGGCGGCCAGGGCCTGGGGCAGCAGGTCGGGAGCGTCGTGTCGAAGCCAGACGATCCGGGGGTCGGCGCGGAACCACGCCATCTGTCGGCGGGCGTACTTGCGGGTGGCGATGGCGGTGTCGGCTCGAGCTTGCTCAGCACTGAGCCGACCGTCGAGGTGGGCCAGAGCCTGGGAGTAGCCCAACGCGCGGCGGGCCGTCGGGCTCTCCCGCAGTCCCACCGCCTGCAAGCCCCTCACCTCGTCGAGCAGACCAGAGCCCCACATGGCCTCCACCCGGTCGGCGATGCGTGCGTTCAGCACCTCCCGGTCCGCGGCCAGCCCGATCATCACCGTCGGCTCGACAAACTCCCGCCGGGGCATCGACGCACTGAACGGCCGGCCCGTCAGCTCGATGACCTCGAGTGCTCGGACCACTCGCCGCTCGTTGCGGGCGTCGAGGCGGGATGCCGCCACCGGATCACGGACCGCCAGCTCGGCGTGCAAGGCATCCGCGCCTCGCTCGCTCAGGGCCGCTTCCCAGTGAGCGCGCACCGCCGGGTCCGTTGGCGGAATGTCCAGCTGGTCGAGCAACGCCCGGACGTACAACCCCGAACCGCCCACCACCACCGGACCTGCCCCCCGCGCGCGGATCGCCGCCAGATCTTCCCGCGCCCATTGTTGGTAGGCAGCCACCCGGGCCTCGTCCGCGACCTCCAGGACGTCGATCTGATGGTGGGGGATCCCCTGTCGTTGCGCCGTCGACAGCTTGGCCGTGCCGATGTCCATCCCCCGGTACAGCTGCGAGGCGTCGGCGTTCACGATCTCACCACCGATCTCGGTGGCGATCCGAAGGCCCAGACCGCTCTTGCCGCTGGCGGTGGGGCCGACGACGGCCACGACAGGCTGGATGGTCCTCACACCCGACATCGCCACGACCCCGAGTCTGACATGCGGGACCGTTCCGTCCGAGTGACGCTGCTGAGCGCAGCCGACATACTGGCTCGATGGCCCCCGCTGCGTCCCTGATCCAGCTCCACGTCTTGGCCGACTCCACCGGCGACACCGCGGCGCGGGTGGCCCGTGCCGCTGCCGCGCAGTACGTCGGCTACGACATGCGGATCGTGCGACACGCCCGGTTGTCCTCCGCCGACGGGGTGCGCTCGGTGCTCGACCGGATCGATCCGCAGGGCGCTGCCGCGGTGGTGTTCTCCACCATCGTCGACCCGGACCTGCGGGCCCTCGTCAGCGCGCAGTGCGAGGAGAGGGGGATCCCCCACGCCGAGCTGCTGGACTCCGCTGTCGCTGCGCTGACCCAAGCCACCGGCGCCGAGCCGGAGCGCACGGTGCGCCCTGTCGGAGTGGGCGAGGACTACTTCGCCCGTATCCAGGCGATGGAGTTCTCGATCGCCAACGACGACGGCAAGTTCCACAACCCTCTGCGCGAAGCCGACATCGTGCTCATCGGGGTGTCCCGCTCCGGCAAGACGCCGCTGGCGATGTATCTGGGCTACCTCGGCTACCGCACCGCCAACATCCCGCTAGTGCCGGGTATCGCGGTGCCCGAGGAGCTCTGGCAGGTGGACCGGCACAAGATCGTCGGGCTGACGATCGACCCGGAGCGCCTCCACGCGATCCGCATGAGACGCGTCACCGCCATGGGCTCGCGCACCGACCGCTCAGGGTATGCCGACCTCGGCCGGATCTTCGATGAGCTGGAGGAGATCACCGCGCTGCAGCGCAAGTTCGGCTGTCCCGTCATCGACACCACACAGCTGGCCCTGGAAGAGGCGGCTGGCCGCGTGATCGAGGTCCTTGAGCGGCGTGCCGCGCTGCATGCCTAGCCGCGTCCCTGGGCCAGCGGTACGGTGCCAAGCACACCCCCAACCCCTCCAGGAGTCCCGATGAGTGCATCCGCGAACGGCGACGGATCACCGAAGACCACCCAGGCCAGCACCACCTATCTCTACGACCTCGCCGACGGCGATGCATCGATGCGCAACATCCTCGGCGGCAAAGGGGCCAACGTCGCGGAGATGATGCGCCTCGGGGTCCCGGTGCCGGACGGCTTCACCATCAGCACGGCCGCGAGCGTGGCCGCCATGGACTCGGGAGGACAGTGGCCGGAAGACCTGTGGGCCCAGACCGTCGCGGCCCTGCATCGGATGGAGGAACGCACCGGGAAGACCTTGGGCTCCCCCGACCAGCCGCTGTTGGTGTCGGTACGCTCCGGCGCGGTCGTCTCGATGCCCGGCATGATGGACACCATCCTCAACCTCGGGATCAGCGCCGACACCGTGGAGGCTCTGGGCCGTGAGTCAGACAACCCTCGCTTCGCCTGGGACTCCTACCGCCGGTTCATCCAGATGTACGGCGAGGTCGTCGAGGGCGTCCCGGCCTACGCCTACGGTGACGTGCTGACGGCCATGAAACACGACCGCGGGGTCGAGAACGACACCGACCTGAGCACCGAGGACCTCAAGGAGCTGGTGGACGCCTTCCTCCACGTCTCCCGTGAGCACATGGGCGAGGACCTGCCCACCGACCCCCTGGACCAGCTGCGCCGCGCCGTCGATGCCGTCTTCGGCTCCTGGCAGACCAAACGGGCCGGGGTCTACCGCCGGGCGAACGGCATACCGGATTCCCTCGGCACCGCGGTCAACGTGATGCAGATGGTCTTCGGCAACCGCGGTCAGACCTCCGCGACCGGGGTGTGCTTCACGCGCAACCCGGCCACCGGCGCCAAGGAGCTCTACGGCGAGTTCCTGCTCGACGCCCAGGGCGAGGATGTGGTGGCGGGCATCCGCACTCCCCGGCCGTTGTCCGAGATGCAGGAGGCGTTGCCTGAGGCCTTCGGTCAGCTCGTGGACACGATGCGCCGGCTCGAGGAGCACTACGGCGACATGCAGGACATCGAGTTCACGGTGGAAGAGGGCACCCTCTACCTGCTGCAGACCCGTTCAGGCAAGCGCACGGCGGCCGCCGCCTTCAAGGTCGCCCGCGACATGGTCGAGGAGGGCACCATCGACGAGCAGCAGGCTCTGCGCCGCGTCGACGCCGCTCAGCTCGACCAGCTGCTGCACCCGGCGATCGACCCTGAGCATGGGCAGCAGCCGATCACGAAAGGGTTGAACGCTTCCCCAGGAGCCGCCGTGGGCGCGATCGTCTTCGACTCAGGCGTGGCCGAGGAGCGAGGCAAGGCCGGCGAGGCAGTCGTCCTGGTGAGCTGGGAGACCTCTCCGGACGACATCGCCGGCGTGATCCAGTCGCAGGGGGTTCTGACGGCGCACGGTGGGATGACGTCGCACGCTGCGGTGGTGGCTCGCGGAATGGGTCGCCCCTGCGTCGCCGGAGCCTCCGGGATCACCATCGACGTGCAGGCCGGCACGATGACCGTCGGCGATCAGGTGCTGGCGGAGGGCGACACGATCACCCTCGACGGCTCCACCGGCGAGGTGTATGCCGGAGCGCTGGACCTGATCCCGCCGCAGCTCAACGAGGACTTCGCGGCCATCGTGTCCTGGGCCGACGACATCCGTCGACTCGGTGTGCGGGCCAACGCCGACACCGGTGAGGACGCCGCGAAGGCCCGGGAGTTCGGAGCCGAGGGCATCGGGTTGTGCCGCACCGAGCACATGTTCATGTCCCCGGACCGGTTGCCCGCGATGCGTTCGATGATCCTGGCACATGACGACGAGGAGAGGGCCGCGGCTCTGGACTCGATCCTGCCCATGCAGCAGGAGGACTTCGAGGCGATCTTCACCGCCATGTCGGGGCTGCCGGTCACCATCAGGCTGCTGGACCCGCCATTGCACGAGTTCCTCCCCGACCTTGTCGAACAGTCGCTGACCGTGCAGCGACTGGAGCTCCAGGACGCAGACCCCGACCAGATCGCGGTCGAGCGGCGTCTGTTGGACCAGGTCAAGAAGCTCACCGAGATGAACCCGATGCTGGGCACGCGTGGAGTCCGCCTTGCTCTGCTCTATCCCCAGATCCCGCAGATGCAGGTCCGCGCTATCGCCCGTGCCGCCTTCGCTGTCGCGGCCGCCGGCGGCACGCCGATCGTCGAGATCATGGTGCCTTTGGTGGCGTTCGCGGAGGAGCTGAAGCAGATGCGAGCCATCATCGAGGACACGCTGGCGCAGGAGTTCGAGGCCTCAGGGCATCGCTTCGACTACACCATCGGCACCATGATCGAGATCCCACGGGCCGCTGTGGTGGCTGCGCAGATCGCTGAGCACGCGGACTTCTTCTCCTTCGGCACCAACGACCTCACCCAGACGGGGATCGGTATCTCGCGGGACGACGCCGAAGGCAGCTTCCTCGCGGCATACCAGGATCAGGACCTGGTGCCGAGCAACCCGTTCGCCACGATCGACGCCGACGGGGTGGCAGAGCTGGTCCGGATCGGCGCCGAGGGTGGTCGGCGCACGAAGCCTCACCTCAAGCTCGGGGTATGCGGCGAGCACGGGGGAGATCCGGCCTCGATCGCCATCTTCGACAGGCTCGGTCTGGACTACGTGTCGTGTTCGCCGTACCGGGTGCCGATCGCCCGCTTCTCGGCGGCCCGCTCGGTGCTGGACGCGGCCGAGAACTCTTAGCTCGCCCTAGGGCCCCGCGGGGCGATCACGGCCAAGCATGCGTTGTCGTCGTAGGTGTAGACCTCCTGACCGTTGATCCAGACCCGCTGCGCACGAGAAGCGAAATCGAAGGGGTCGCCGCTCCACAGCACGACGTCGGCGTCCTTGCCGGGCTCCAAGGAGCCGACTCGGTCCGCCACACCCATCACGGTGGCCGGGTTGATGGTGATGGCTCGAAGCGCAGCGTCCCGATCCATGCCCTCCTTGTGGGCCAAAGCCGCTTGGGTGACCAGGAACTCGATAGGCACCACGGGGTGGTCGGTGATGATGGACACCGCTACTCCGGCCCGGTCCAGGATGCCCGGAGCCTTGGCGCTTCGCTGGCGCACCTCCACCTTGGAGCGCGACACGATCATCGGGCCGTACAGCACCGGGATGCCCTTGGCGGCAAGCACATCGGCGAGCAGGTAGCCCTCGGTGCCGTGGTCGAGCACCAGGTCGTAGCCGAACTCCTCGGCGATCCGGATGGCGGTGGCAATGTCGTCGGCCCGGTGGCAGTGCTGCCGCCACGGGATCTGCCGTTCCAGGACCATGATGAGGGCCTCGTGCACCAGGTTGCCGGCCACCGGGGCAGCGTCGGTGTCGTGTTCGCTGCGAGCCAGCATGGCTTGGTGCGAGCGCGCCGCGGTGAAGGCCTGGCGAAGGGTCAACGCCACCCCGAGGCGAGTCGAGGGCGTCTTGGTCTGTTCCCCGTAGACCCGCTTCGGGTTCTCCCCCAGCGCCGACTTCACCCCTGACGGAGACCGCAGGACCATCTCGTCCACATAGCGGCCGTACGTCTTGATCGCGACCGCCAGCCCACCGATGGGGTTGCCCGAGCCCGGGTTGACGTTGACCGACGTAATCCCGCCGCTCAGCGCGTCGTCGAACCCTTTCTCCAAGGGGTTGATCGCGTCCAGGGCTCGGGCCGCAGCCATGACGGGGTCCGTCATCTCGTTGGTGTCCTCACCGGCCCACCCCTCGCCCTCCTCGGAGACGCCGAGGTGGACGTGTGCATCGACCAGTCCTGGCAGCAGCCACGCCCCTTGCGCATCGACGACCTCCGCGCCGGAGGGGGCTGCCACGTCGGGTCCCATGTCGAGGATCGTGCTGCCCTCGATCAGCACGGTGCCCGTGAAGGCCTCGCTGGTGACGGGGACCACGTGGGCGTGAGTGATGGCAAGAGTCATAGGTCCACGGTAGCCCGACAGTGTGAGGCATCACTCACGGAATTCGCCAACTCGACCCCCAAGACCCTTGTGGAAAGGCATCTACTACTGCGAAAGTAGGACGGTTGCGCCAACGACACGGGGCTGACCTCGTCTCACCGGCAACACACGGATACGTCACAGCGCAGTGGCTTAGCCACAGGTCGCGCGTGGCCCCCATGAGGAAACATTCAGGCTTGACGCAACGTTACACGACCGTAAGGAGTGGTCTTTCACTCCCTATCCCCACGATTTCACCCGCGGAGCAACGTTTGCGAACGTCGCGACGATACGGACCACCAAGGCAACGAGGAGCACATACATGGACTGGCGCAGTCGCGCTGCATGCCTGGAAGAGGACCCAGAACTCTTCTTCCCGATCGGAAACACCGGCCCGGCCCTGCAGCAGATCGAAGAGGCCAAGGCGGTATGCCGCACGTGTCCGGTGATCGACACGTGCCTGAAGTGGGCCTTGGAGACCGGCCAGGACGCGGGCGTCTGGGGAGGACTCTCCGAAGACGAACGACGCGCCCTCAAACGTCGCAAGGCCCGGGCCCGACGCGCAGGCTAGTCCAGCACCTCAGGCACCGACCGAAGCCGCACGACGAACCTCGCTGAGGTTCCGTGCGGCTTCGTCTTGTCCCAGGTGATACTGCCCCGGACATCGGTCAAGAGGGCGTCGACGATCTGCATACCCAGGCCTGAGGTAGGGGGCGTGGGCGATCCTGCGGGCAGGCCCACCCCGTTGTCGCTTACTTTGACCGTGAGGACGGGACCGTCCGGATCAGAGCTACGCTCGGCATACACCCGGACGTACGCGGCGTGTTCCCCGGTCCAGGACGGCGCCGCGAAGCCGTGCTCGACAGCGTTGTGGACGAGCTCGGCCAGCACCATGGCCAACGGAGTGGCGTCTTCGGCGCGCAACCGCCCGAACGATCCTTCGAGCGCACAGTCGACCTTGACGTCCCCGGCGGCGACCTCGACCGTGGCCCGAAGGATCCGGGCCGCCACCTGGTCGAACTCCGCGGTCTCGTCGAAACCGTGGCTCAAGGTGTCGTGCACCATGGCCACCGTGCTCAACCGACGGCCGGCCTCCCGCAACGCCGCGCGTGCGGCGGGATCGGTCATCCGCCGGGACTGCAGTCGCAGCAGGGCCGAGACCGTCTGCAGGTTGTTCTTGACCCGATGGTGCACCTCGCGGATCGTCGCGTCCTTGGTGACCAACTCCCGTTCCTGACGCCGCAGCTCGCTCACGTCCCGCAGCAACAGCAGGGCACCGGTGCGCTGGCCACCGGTCAGGAGGGGCACAGCCCGCAAAGTCAGATGGATGCCGCGGGTCTCGATCTCGGTCCCCCAGGGGGCACGGCCGGTGAGGACCAGGGGGATCGTCTCGTCCAGGGCGGTGCCCACCGGCACCTGGGACGTCACGATCTGGGACAGGTCGGCCCCCATCACCTGGTCGGTATGGCCGAGACGCCGCAGGGCCGAGACGGCGTTGGGACTGGCGTACTCGATCATGCCGTCCGCGCTCAGTCGAACGACCCCGTCGCCGACGCGCGGGGTTCCCCGGCCGACCCCGGTATGAGGGTGGTCAGCTGGGAAGGCACCCTGGGCGATCATCACCAGAATCGACTGGGCGATGTGCAGGTAGTTGACCTCCAGCCCGCCCTGCTGACGCATGTGATGCAGGTCGGTATGGCGCACCAGCACGCCGAGCACCACCCCCCGCCGGAGCACCGGAACGTACTGCTCCCGTACGAAGTCGGCGTCCTGGTGGGTGACGGTCCGACCGGCCGCAGCGACCTCACTCAGGATGGCTGCCCGCTCGGGGCTGGAGCGCTGCCCTACGACGTCGTCGGAGTAGAAGTTGGGCCCGGTGCTGGGTCTGGCGTGTGCCGCCAGCACCCAGCCTCCCACGGCATCCGGCACCCCGTTCGCGTCCAACGCTGCTGCGCCGTCCGCAGCATCGTCGCGGGCCACCCACAAGGTGAGGTCGGCGAACGAGAGGTCAGCAACCATCTGCCAGTCACCGACCAGGCGGTGCAGCCATTCGGCCTCTGCGGCCGGGACCTTCGAACCGCCGGACAGGACCTCTCGAAGCGTGGGCACGCAGGCGAGACTAGCGTCGCTCGCGTAACGCGCTAACCAGCTGTGCCTTGACGCACCAGTCCGCGCAGGGTCCGCAGGGCCACCGAGACCGGCGCGAGGCCGGGATCATCCATCGCGCTGACCCGGTTCATCACCTGAGAAACCCGGTCCATGGCCTCCGACTGCTCGGTCGTCCAGGCCTTCACCCGATCCATCGCGCCCTCCTCGGAGTCGGTGCCCAGCATGACCGCGCGGGTCAGCGCCCGCATCACACCGTACATATCGTCGCGTACCGCCCCCCGGGCCAGCGACGACCAGCGGTCGCTGCGTGGAAGGTGGGAGACCTGGGTCAGGAGTGCATCGATCCCGAAGGACTCCGACACCGCGAAGTACACCGAGGCCGTCTCCTCGAAGGTTCGGTCGGCGTCGGCCGCGACCTCGATCACGTCCAAAAGGGAGAACACGTCGAGCAGCCCCGCGTACTTCGAGGCCAGGTCCTGCGGCACACCCTGGCAGGTCAGCTCGTCGATGTAGCTGTGGTGCCGGGCCCGTTCCTCGCCCTGCAACAGCTCGGACATCTTGGGGACCAGTGCCTGCACCGGCTCAGCGAACCGATCGATCTCCGAGGTCATGTCGGCGGACAGCGGCCGGTTGTTGAGGAACCACCGGACGGAGCGGTCCAGCAGTCGGCGGAACTCCAGGTACAGCGTGGTCTGGACCTCGGTGCCGACCTGGTTGTCCAACGCCTCCACCTCGTGGATGTAGCCGGCCATGGCGAACACCTCACGGCAGACCACGAACGCCCGGGCGATCTGCGTCGCCGTGGCGCCGGTCTCCTCCATGGCTCGAAAGACGAAGGTCACTCCACCCCGGTTGACGATGTCGTTGGCCAGCTGATTGATGATGATCTGTCGACGCAGCGGGTGGTCGGCGAGGCCCTCGCTGATGCGTTCGCGCAACGGAGCGGGGAAGTAGGTCAACAGAGACGACGTGACCGCGGGCTCGTCGGGCAGGTTCGAGGCCAACAGCTGCTCTTTGAGACCGATCTTGGAGTAGGCCATGATCACCGAGAACTCCGGCGCGGTCAGTCCCTGGTCGGCCTCGGCCCGGCGGGCCAGCTCGGAGCTGTCCGGAAGGAACTCCAGCGCCGGGTCCAGTCCTACGTGCTCCATCAGGTAGCGGATCAACCGGTGATGCACGCTCAGCATCCGGCCCCCCTGGTGACGAGCGTTGCCGATCAGGACGTTCTGGTCGTAGTTGTGGCGCAACACCTTCTGCGCGACCTCGTCGGTCATCTCGGCCAAGAGCTCGTCGCGCTGGTCCATCGTGAGCTCTTCGCTCTTGACCAACGGAGTGAGGGCGATCTTGATGTTCACCTCGTGGTCCGAAGTGTCCACCCCGGCAGAGTTGTCCACCGCGTCAGTGTTGACATGAACGCCGTTCCAGGCGGCCTCGATGCGGCCGAGCTGGCTCAGACCCAGGTTGCCTCCCTCACCGACGACCCGGACCCGCAAGTCCTCGCCGTTGATCCGGATGGCGTCGTTGGCCCGATCACCGATCTCGGCGTGCGTCTCCTCCGAGGACTTCACATAGGTCCCGATGCCACCGTTCCAGAAAAGGTCCACCGGCGCGCTGATGATCGCCTTCAGCAGTTCGGCGGGCGTCAGCGTCTCCACCGTCTCCGCCAGGTCCAGCACCTCGCGCACGGCCGCACTGATGGGGACCGACTTCGCGGCCCTGGGGTACACGCCTCCTCCCTCGCTGATCAAGGAGGTGTCGTAGTCGGACCAACTGGACCGGGGAAGCTCGAAGAGTCGCTGGCGCTCCGCGAAGGAGGCCGCCGGGTCCGGGTCGGGGTCCAGGAAGACGTGCCGATGGTCGAAGGCCGCCACGAGTCTGATGTGCTCGGAGAGCAACATGCCGTTGCCGAAGACGTCACCACTCATGTCGCCGACACCGACGACGGTGAAGTCCTCACTCTGAGTGTCCAGTCCCAGCTCGCGGAAGTGGCGCTTGACCGATTCCCAAGCCCCGCGGGCCGTGATGCCCATGGCTTTGTGGTCGTACCCCGCCGAGCCGCCGGACGCGAAGGCGTCGTCCAGCCAGAACCCGTACTCCCTGGACACCCCGTTGGCGATGTCGGAGAAGGTAGCGGTGCCCTTGTCGGCAGCGACCACCAGATAGGGGTCGTCGCCGTCGTGGCGGACGACGCGGTCCGGCGGGTCGATCTGCGTGCCCTCACGGTTGTCCGTGATATCGAGCAGTCCGCTGATAAAGGTCTTGTAGGCCGAGATGCCCTCGGCCTGCCAGGCTTCCCGATCCACGGTGGGGTCCGGGAGCTGCTTGGCCACGAAGCCGCCCTTGGAGCCGGTCGGCACGATGACCGCGTTCTTGACCATCTGCGCTTTGACCAGCCCCAGGATCTCGGTCCGGAAGTCCTCACGTCGGTCGCTCCAGCGCAGCCCGCCTCGGGCGACCGCGCCGAAGCGCAGGTGCACACCCTCCACATTCGGACTGTAGACCCAGATCTCGAAGGCAGGCCGGGGCTCTGGCAGTCCGTCGATCTGGCGCGGCAGCAGCTTGAGGCTGACGCGACTGCGCGGGGAGCCGTCACTGTCGCGCTGGAAGAAGTTGGTCCGCACGGCGGAGGTCAGGACGCGCAGCACGAAGCGGATGATGCGGTCCTGGTCCAGGCTGGAGACGTCATCGAGGGCGCTCTCGATCTTCGCGACGACCTCGGCTTCCGCAGCACTGCGGTCGGACACGATCTCCTCGGGAGCGTCCGGGTCGAAGCGCGCCTCGAACAGTTCCACGATCAACGCACTGATCCCCGGGTTGGCCACGAAGGCCTCCTCGAGGTAGTCCAGGCTCGAAGAGCTGACCTGCCGCAGGTATCGCACGAAGGTG
>JBASAN010000330.1:0-21744 GCA_049650625.1 Ornithinimicrobium sp. | reverse complement strand
CCTCAGTGAAGATGCGTTCCAGATTCTTTTCGGTCTCCCCGACGTACTTGTCCACGACCGTCGCAAGATTCACCGTATAAAGATCCAGGTCTAGGTCAGCCGCGATCACCTCCGCAGACATGGTCTTCCCGGTGCCCGAATCCCCGGCGAACATGGCCGAGATGCCGAGCCCGCGTCCGCCGCCACGCCGCATACGCCAGGTGGTGAGCACGGTATGCCGGTGCCTCGCGCGGGCGGTGACCTCACGCAGTGCGGTGAGTACCTGCGGAGCAAGCACCAGGTCATCCCACCCCACTTCCGGCTCGACCCGCCGCGCAAGCTGCTCCAGGCCGGCGGCGTTCTGCCCCCGTACCCCGCGCCGCAGGTCATCGGGACCAAGTGGTCTGCTTTGGGAGGCTGCCGATACCCGCGCCGCTTGTACGGCTTGGGCGACCTGTGCCGGTCCCAGGGACAGATGCCCGCCCCAGCCCGAGAACTCTTCGTCTTCGTCTCCCAAGTGCTCGTGCCACAGACTTTCTCGCTCGTCACCGGTAAGCGGCTGAATCTCGATACTCAACGGAACACGATCCGCCCAGTCGGGGTCCCAGGTGACACTGCCGTACAGCACAACGGGCACCCGACCTTCGGTCACGGCGCGTAGCGCGCGACGAGACGTTTCGGCGAGCGCTTCGACTGGACCAGCGACGATGCCGCCACCGCTCAGCGTCGCCTCGCGGAGGGCGAGCGAGACCGGTTGCTCCGGAATACCGTCGCGTGCCACTCGAGCCAGGTCGATGACGATGGGCGGCGCTCCCACCTGCGCCAGAGCGGCCGACCCCACCGAGATGGCTGTCCCTGTCGTGCGCTCCCGCAGATGCAGCATCGATGTGCCCGCCGATAACGCTCGGGCAATCTGCTCAGCCGCCGGGCCGGCAAACGGATGTGGCGACTTGAGGTAGGGCAAGAGTCCCGGATCGACGCCATCATCGCCGAGCAGATGCGAAGTCACACGATCCGGTAGTCGTAGACCCCGCGTCAGGAAGGGACGGTCCATATCCTCGATCACGATCAGGTCCGCGAGCGCCAAGGCGCCGGTGGGACTGAGTCTGGTCCGGCCAGCGTGCTGCAGTGGGCTGATCCCGGCGAGCTCCAGAGCGAGCCCCACGCTGGCGCGGCGGCGAGTCACGTCATCATTGAGGTAGCCGAACAGGCGCTCAAACCGGCTGTCCAGGTCCGGTAGTGCGATGAGCAACAAGAGATCCAGATCGAGGCCGTCCAAGCCGGCTGACGTCGCCAACCGGGCAAGCCGAGAGTCCGGTACACCTTCCTCACCCCTACTGACTTCCTGTGGCGACCACGGGCTCGCCTCACGTGCGGCCAGCAGGCGTTGGGCCGCTTCTTCGCTGATGTAGAGCCCGCGAAAGGGGTCATCGGGCTCTGGGTCATCGCGTCGCCGTGCAGCAACGAGGTCTGCAACTCGCTCCTCAAGGGCGTCGAGCCGGTCGCGGAGTTCGTCCATGTCAGCCGTGTCGAGCATCAGGTCGGACCGGACTTCGATGTCCTCAGCATGGCCTGCCGGCCCTCGCCGGGGCGGTGATGCTCGGCCGCTTCCCGAGGAGGCCACCCTTCGATTCCTTCGATCGAGAGCTTCAGCTCTTCCTGGACGGGCGGCCCGGCGGTGTACCGCTGACCGGTGTCGATGGGGGCGCTCACGACGAGGTCGAGTGAGGGCTTCAGCTCGCCGCCGAGGGCGCTCCATACGTCAGCGAATGAACGATCTTCTGGTGGGGGAAGGCCGATGGTCATCGGTACCGGTAGGCCCAACCCAGACAGTGAACCTTCAAGGAGGTCTTCCGGCATTGCTTCAAACTGCAAGAAGCAAGTCAGCAGCGCGGAGAGCAACCGGTGCTCGTCCTCCGGACGCTGGGTCCACGCCGTGATCAGGTAGGACAGTTTGAAATGCCGAGCCGGTAAGTGTCGGGCAACCACGACGTCTTCGGAGGAGTACTCGTTGATCAATCCGCGCATGCGACGACGCAGGTCCTCCCGGATGTCATAGAGGTAGATGTTGACGGTTGGTGTGTTGCGGCGCTCGGCCCAATCTTTAGTCGGCGCATCGAAGACAACGTCGACGTCTCTGGTCCCCATCGCTTCCCGCTCGACGAGAGCTTGCAGCGCGGCATCGACCTCGTGCATCACTTCTCGAGTCTGACAGGCACCATCGTGCGTTGGCACGATCGTGGGCACACGCACTGGGGCAACGGACAGTGCCCGAACGGGCAGACGGAGTGCGCCCCAAAGATGAGAGATTGAGTATGCGGCGCAGCACGAATGCGGACCGCAAAGGATGGTCGTGCAGCGGGACGACCTCGTCCAGGTGGTGACGGAGAAAGGAGGCGGGCGTGAGTGACCCGGTAATCTCTTTGCAGCCTTCAATGGTTGCTGTCGAGCCGGGCGGGCAGGTGCGGGTTGAAGTGCAGATAGCCAACCAAAGCTCCATCGTGGAGGGCTACCGGATCAGTGTGGTTGATGACCGAGAATCGCGTGGGGTGGACACGGGCCCGGCAGACTGGGTCGAGATCCTCCCGCCGGACGGGGGAGTGGGCAAGGACGGTGCGCACGTCTCCGTGTACCCGCAGCAGCGTCAGTCGGTCGTGCTGATCTTCTCGCCACCGCCAGGAGGGGCGGCCCTTGGGGGGGCATGGGCCTTCGCGGTGCGTGTGGCCTCCGTCGTAGACGAGAACTCCAGCGTCGTCATCGAGGGCGACTTGGAGCTCGGTGAGGTCCTGTCCACGCAGGGGAAATTGACGCCTGTCACGTCCAAGGGCCGCTGGCACGGTCTACACGTGGTGCAGTTGACCAATTGGGGCAACACCGCTCGTCGACTGCGTCTGCGCGGAGAGGACCCGGACCAGGCCCTGGGTTTCCTCATCCGACCTGACGTCGTTGATGTGCCGGTGGGCGGCACGGCCTCGGCCCGGTTGAAAGTGCGTACGAGGACACCGCGCCTGCGAGGGACGGTGGCACGCCTACCTTTCACCGTTCTTGCGATTGAGGATTCCGGGGGGACCGGTTCAACCGGAATCGATGTGGCAGAGCCGCTCTCTGGGGTGCCAGCCGGGGGCCGTCCGACGATGCCGCTAGGCCTCGCCCAGAGCGGCGACAGCGAACGAGTGGTGATCGACGGTGCGTTTACCCAGCGCCCCATCCTGACGCGGGCTCTGGTCACCGGGCTTGTTCTGCTCCTAGCGGCGCTGATTGCGTTGGTGGCGTTCGCGTGGAGCCGTCGCGAAGATACGCCGACGCACGAGAGCTTAGGCACACCACCCACTCCGGTGTTGACCGCCCAGACCACAGGGCCGGAGACAATTCTGCTCCGTTGGGCACCGGTCACTCTCGTTGAGGGATATCGCATCGACCGCTTGGAAGGGGACTCGGAAACGGTCGTCCAGAAAGAGGACCTCGCTCCCGAATTGGGGGCTTACCCCTTCGAGGGACTTGACCCGGACCAGTCGTACTGTTTCACGATCACGGCGATCCGAGGTGACAAGGCGTCGCCCGCCTCGGACAAGGCCTGCAGCACAACCGAGACTCAGGGCGGAGATGCAACCGCGGTCCCCTCACCATCCAGCGACCCGTCACCCACAGATTCGGAACCAACCGCGAGCATCCCAGATGATACGGGCGTGACGGCTGCGCCTGATCCGACGGCCACGGACGAGCCCGACCCCCCGCCCGAGGACGAACCCGATCCGAGCCCGGCTGACCCGACGGTGGGGGAGCCAGAGCCCGGACCCGATGCCGAAGGTCTATCGCCGGGCGAGTGGGTAGCCCAACTTGGGATCTTCCCCGTGGCCAACACCGGTCAGACTGGCGCGGACGCGTTGGTGGCAGCCCTAGCGGAAGAAGGCGTTGCGGCTCGGAAGTTCCTCAGCAGTGACTACCCCACGATCAACCCACCCCTGCCGCAGGCCTCGTGGATCGTGTACCTGGACGAGAGTTACGAGACGCCGGCGGCTGCGATGGATGGCTGCCGAGACGTCCGGGATTCTGGCGATGCCGTGAGCTTCTGTGACGTGCCGCTCCAACCCATCGGTCCCTAGCCCCCAAGGCCCAGCACGGAGCCGTTGTCTTACCTTCAAGGCCGGGAAAACAGCGCCAGACCGGCGAGAGCGACCTCGTCTGCTGCGCGCTCATCGGCGTTGGGATAGACCTGCGCGACGCTGACCACCACGGAAGTGACGGGTCCCCCACTATCGAAGTCGATCCGTTGTTCTCCCTCCTGCTGAGCAAGGGGCAGTCTTTGACACGTGCCGTCCGCCAGCGTCAGATCGACCGCTGCTGGACGATGTTGCAGGGGGTTGGCCGCCGGGTCGACCGTGCGCAACCGCACCTGCTTGAGACGCGTGCTAGGGAAGGTGACTCTCGCGCGCCCACCAGGTGCTTGACCACATAGAGCATCGGAAGGCGGTGCCTGCCAAGCTGTCGTCCAAGCGGTGCCGCTGTCGGCGTCGGTGAGAGCCGATGCGGAGGACCCCTCCACTTCCGACCCTTCTGGGACCGCTTCGGCGCTCGTGCCCTGCACCTGCACGACCGTGCCCATCACGTCGTGCCACCGCTGCTGAGCCCACGCTGCGGGGTTGTTTCCAACCACGGCGAAGGCGAAGCTCAAGGCGATGACACATCCGAAGGCGATGGCCACCCTGCGCCAGCGGTACAACGGCGGCAGGCTCCGCCGGTATGCGCGACGGGCATCCCGATCGTCAAGGCGCAGCACACGCCGCCACCAGGTTGGCGCCTCGGCGGGCGCTGCGATCACGATCGGTCCCGAGCTGCCCTGGGGCCGCGCGCACTTGCTACAGAAGCGCAACTGCGGGTCGGCGGATGTGCCGCAATCCGGGCAAGCAAGCGGGACGGAAGGAGTGAGAGCGGCGTCGGACCGTTGGTGCACGACGCGCTCCACCTGAGAGTCCTGAGCGGGGGCCTGTGCGGTGTGTCGGTCGACACCCTCGGGTTCGTCTCGGGTATGTCCGGTGGCTCTGTTTGGCGTCAGGCTCTGATGGTGCTGTGCTGCATCATCCTGCGCTGACGTCTCGTGCGGCGATGGGGTCCCCGTGACCTCGGCTGATTCTGTGGAGACCGATCTGGCTTCGGAGGGCACGCCGTCCGTGGAACCTGACGGTTCGACCCACCCGAGGTACTCGCCACAGAACAAGCAGAACTGGCTGCCCGCCGGATTGGGCTCACCGCAGGCTTCGCACTGACCGTCGATGGGACTCACCTCCCAGCCTCTTCGGGAACTGACGCTATGCGAACCACGACGGCTCCCTAAACACGTGAATCTAGTCGATAATGAGTAGGGAAGGCGAGCATTCGGAGTAGTCCATGGCGAGTACGTGTAGCGGATGTGGTCAGGCCAACGTTGCCGGCGACGCTTTTTGTGCTGCCTGTGGTGAGTTTTTGGAATGGGATGAGCATCAACAGTCTGTCGCGCTCGCGCAGCCTGAGACACCTTCCGGTGGGCCGGCCGCAAAGTCCTCGGGACAGACATCGCAGCCACCGGCAGCCCCACCGAAGGACATGCCTCAGGAGCCTGCACCGGCCCGGGACCATCGGACCCGATCGGCCTCGACCCAGGTCAGCGCGGTGATCAACCGTGGTGCCCGCCTCGCCACCCAGCGAGATCGGCCAGATCTCGCGGAGCAACTTATCGAAGCACGGAATGCTCTGTCGCAGAGTGCATTCACAATTGTCGTCGTCGGCGAGTTCCAGAGGGGCAAGTCAACGCTGATCAACGCTTTGTTGCAGACCGCGGTTTGCCCTGTGGACGCGGACGTTGTCACCGCAGTGCCCACGGTCGTGAGATACGGCACGCAAGCAACAGTGACGACTCAATCTGCAGGCCACGACGGCGACACTTCCACGACTGCTCCAGCATCTTTGAGCGACATTGCAGCTTTGGTCACCGACTCTGGTGACTCGGACCAATCCCGGTTGCGCTCGGTGGAGGTGTCCCTGCCTCATCGGATGCTGCGTTCGGGGATGAGCCTTGTCGATACCCCCGGGGTTGGTGGCCTGGAATCTGTGCACGGTCAACTCACTCTGGGGGCGCTGAGTTCGGCTGATGGCGTGATCTTCGTCACCGAAGCCTCCCAAGAACTCACCGGACCTGAGCTCTCCTTCCTCAAGGCCACCGTCGAGAAATGTCCGCGGACTGCGCTGGTGGTCACCAAGATCGACTTGCATGCGCACTGGCGACGCATCGTGGACATCAACGAACAGCACCTGCGCAACGCCGGACTGGATCTGCCGGTCATCCCGGTCTCGTCGTTCTTGCGGTTGAGGGCAGCTACCGATGCCTCGCTGTCCGAAGAGGCGAGATTCGAGCCGCTAGTCCACTTCCTGGCGACTCAGGTGGTGGCACCGCAGATCCAACGTTCCACAGAGTCGGCCGCGGCGGAGGTGGCATTCGTGGCCAACCAGCTCAGGGACACTGCCGAAGCGGAGCAGGCTGTGCTGGCTCATCCGGAAAACGCCGGTGACGTCGTCGAAAAGCTCAGCGCAGCGAGACGGGAGATAGGGGCATTGTCCGCCCCCTCGGCCACATGGCAGCAGACCTTGGCCGACGGTGTGCAGGATCTGGCAGCGGACGTGGAGCACGACCTGCAGGGTCGCCTGCGAGCGGTGCTGCGTGAGGTGGATCACGTGATCGAACAGGGCGACCCGAAGGACGCCTGGGCGGACACGGAACTATGGTTGCGTCGACAGGTGGCCGAGGTCGCGGTGCATAATCGCGATCTGTTGTTGAGGCGCGCCGACGACTTGGCATCCAGGGTTGCTGCCGATTTCGACCTGGACGCCAACAATGATCTCACCTTCATTGGACGCGACACGCGCGATGCGATTGCGGATATCGGACTCGCAGACTCGTCGGTGATCTCTAGCAAGCCAGGGCGGATGAGTCTGGTCATGGTGGCTGCGCGCAGCACGGCGTTCGTACCGATGCTGGTCTTCGGAGCCTCCGCGGTCTTGGGCCCATTCTTGGTGCCGGTCGGGCTGACTGCGGTGGCGCTCAGCGCCGGGCTGGGAGGCAAAGTCCTCAAAGATGAAGCCAAGCGGCAGCGGACACATCGCGAACAGCAAGCAAAAGCGGCTGCTCGGCGCTTCATCGATGAGGTCGCGTTCGTGATGAACAAGGAGTCCCGAGATGGGTTGCGCGACACTCAACGCCGCCTGCGCGATGAGTTCGCGACTCGGGCTGGCATGCTGTCGCGGTCAAGCCAGGCTTCCTTGGACGCCGCCCACCGCGCGACCACGCTGAGCCCAGTCGAGCAGGCAGCGCGTGCTGAGGCCCTCCAGCGGGAGGCGGAGCAGCTGGATCAGGTCAGCGTTGGCGTTGCCGAAGTTGTTCGCGTCAGGCAGAGAGCATGATGGCCACGAGTGGGATCCTGCATGAGACCGGTGCGGACGTCATCGGGATCATTGAGAGTGCCGTTGAGCGGGCACATACCCCAGAGGTGGCGGAGCAGTTTCGCGACATCCAACGCCGCATGACCGGCCCGATTCGGCTCGCCATCGCAGGCAAGGTCAAGGCCGGGAAATCTACGCTGCTCAACGCACTCATCGGGGAGGAGCTAGCACCCACTGACGCGGGGGAGTGCACCCAGATCGTCACCTGGTACGTCTACGGCGCTGCGCCACGGGTACAGCTCTTCCCAGTTCAAGGGCCTCCCGTCGATCGGCCCTACGTTCGCGATCAGGGCGCGCTCGACATCGACCTTGGAGGGTTGCGGCACGATCAGGTGGACCACCTCGAGGTGACATGGCCGGCGGGGCGCCTGCGCGAGACGATCTTGTTGGACACTCCCGGCATTGCCTCCATTTCGGCCCATACCTCCGCCCGAACCGAACGCGTGCTTAGCTCCAGGGCAGATGTGGTGCCGGTGGCCGACGCCGTTCTGTATCTTCTGCGGCACGCCCACTCCAGCGATCTACGCTTTCTGGAAGCATTTGGCACTGAGGAGATGCTTGCTGGTACGTCAATCAATACCGTCGGAGTGTTGTCACGAGCCGATGAGATCGGCTCGTGCCGACTGGATGCGATGCAGGTGGCGGCACGGGTGGCGGCGCGCTACGCGCGGGACCAGCGGCTCAGGCGCCTGTGCCCCACCGTTTTACCCGTGACCGGATTGGTGGCACATGCCGCTGCGACATTGCGGGAAAGCGAATTCTCAGCGCTAGCCAAGATCGCCGCGGCTCCGATTGCGGACAGCGCCGAACTACTCCTGACCGCGGACCGCTTCGGCGGTCGGGAATCCTCGATTGACGTCTCCCCGGCAGCGCGGAGCGCACTGCTGGAACGACTCGGCCTGTTCGGTGTGCGCCTCAGCGTGAAGCTCATCAGCAGCGGTGACTGTGCTTCCGCTACTGAGTTGTCCCACCGGCTCTCGCGAGAGTGCGGCATCGAAGAACTCCGCACCGTGCTGTCGGAGCAATTCACCGCACGCAGCCGAGTGCTTCGAACTCGATCTGCCATTGCTGGAGTCAGGGCACTGCTGGAAGCTGACGCCTGTGCGGGTGCCTCCACGTTGCTCGCACGGGTCGAGCAACTTGTGGCCAGCGACCGTGATCTCGATGAGATCAGGCTGTTGGAGAGCTTGCGGTCCGGTCAGGTCGAGTTGCCGTCTGACAGGGTGAAGGAACTCGATCGACTACTCGGAGGGGCGGGTGCGGACCCGGCAGCGCGTCTAGGCGTCGCTTCGGGCACGCCATCAGAGTTGCGCGTCTGCGCAGGCGAGGCACTACAACGGTGGCAGCGCCTCGCGGCGCATCCCCTGACGCCACGGGCAACTCAACGGGCGGCCCGAACCGCGGTGAGGACGCTGGAGGCCATGATCGTGACAACGGAACTTAAGGGATAGCGAAGGCGGGCGTAGTGAAGTCAGCTGTTGCGTCTGAGCTCAACCTCGGTGCCACGGCCCTAGATCAAGCCCTCGCGTAGCGCGTAGGCGACAGCGTGCGACCGATTGCGCAGTTGAAGCCGAGTTGTCAGATCGTGCAGCACGTTCTTGACGGTGCGTTCGCTGTAGCAGAGGCGACCAGCGATCTCGGAGGTGTCATGGCCATCCGCGACCAGGCGTAAGATCTCCGCCTCACGGGGCGCCAAGCCGCTGAAGGTCAGCCCGCGTGGAGTCAAGACTTGGCGCTGCAAGCGACCGAGCTGGTCCATCAGCCGTCCCAGCATGTCGCCCGGCACATCACCTTCGCCGGCGGCGACCCGGACAACGGCTCGGACCAGTGCGTCCGAGGAGGCCTCGCGTCGGCGGAGGAGCCCGGCAACACCCGCCTCGGCAGCCACCACCAGGGCCGTGTCGTCGATCTCGGTGGCGACGAGGATAAGGCGCGGAGAGTCTCCCCGTCTGAGCGCTCGGAGTACCTGGTTGGTTTCTTCGTCTAGGTGGTCCGCGACGACCACGGCGACCGCGGCTTCATCGACGGCGGCCTCGGCCACAATACGAATCTCCGGTCGTGTCCGGAGTTGACTGATGACCCCGGCCTCCGAGATGGGGTCTTGCCCATGGACATACGTCAAGATCGGTTCGTTCATGGTCTACTCCTGCAAACGTTGGACGGATGGGAGTCAGCATCCTCAGGCCACTCAACAAGCGCTCAACAAGCGATCAACGCAGTCACTGCGCATCGGCTGGCAGGGCTCCCGTCGACGACCGCGCCGCGGGGTGGGAATGTCCGGTCCGGCCGGAGTTCCAGCACTGGGTGGACCCTGTCCCTAGTACCGAGAGGGAGCCGGAGGGTGTGGGTTCTTTGGGGCAGGTCCCCCTTTGGACACTCAGATACCCACGCTGTTGCTCCATGGGTTAGACCCAGGCGGTCGTGAAGATATGCCCAGCGTGCCTCGCGAAGCGGCCCCGGACACGTGCCGGCTGGTGCCCGGTCTGCGACGGCTTGAGCATGTCGGCAAGGAACCCCCTGGAGGGGATGTCAGGTGTGATCTCCACGTCGGTGAACTCCAGCTGTGTCCCGGTGATCGGGTACCACGCCTTGAACGCACTTTCCTTGGCGCTGACCAGGATCGCCGCCAGCGGGAAGTGCTGCGCCGTCCGCACGAGCCGCCGTTCCTGGCTCGTGAACAACAGCGGGTCGAGGTCCGCACTGATGTGGAGTTCCTCCTCAACGTCGACCCCCAGACCCAACAGCCCACGGTCAGTGGAGGCCGCGGCGACGGCGAGGTGGGCACAGTGCGAGATGCTGCCGATGGTGCCTGGAGGCCAGTGCGGGCTGCGATCCGGTCGACGGGTGACCGCGCCGGACACGCCCAACCCCCGCAGCGCTGCGTGTGCGCACGCGCGACCGGCCCGGAATTCCGCTGCGCGCCTCGACTGCGTCTGGCACGAGGCGTCCAGCTCGGTCTGGAACGTCGCCACTGATGTTGGGAGCAGCCCCGCGAGAACCTCCGAGCGGCAGACCGTCATGATCCGTCTGCGGCGCGCGAGCGTTGCCTGATCACGGGCGCGTGCTTGCCCACCCACCGGCCGGTGCTACCGGAAAGTGCCCGGACCACTTCTTCCAGCGGTCCACGCGCGAAGTCGCGGCGCCACAGCATGGCGAATAGCAGGAGACCAACGAGGTGGACCGCGTACATCGCATTGGCGCTGTCCGGCATGAACGGAACATCGAGCAGCAGCAGGTGAGCGGTGTACAGGGTGAGGGTCATGCTGCCTGCGGCGGCGATCGGCCAAAGGACGTAGCCGACGGCCCTTCCCAGCAGGATCATCGTGCAGAGCACCGCGCACGCCACGCCGATGGTGAATAGCAGGTCGAATGGTGTGGTCGTGTGGGGCGCGCTCACGGCCAGCCACCATGGCGATGTCGTCGGGAGGACGCCGTCGGCGCCGAAGACGAGGACATCGGAGAGCTCGGTGGAGGTCATCGACCGCGGCGCGGCGGCTTCAAGCGCTGCGCGGCCACCGGCGTGCTCCAAGAGCAACCAGGACGCGCCACGGGCCGCGACCGCGAGACCTATTCCCAGCGCCAGCAACCCCCCGACCACGCTCCGTGAGGACAGCTTGCACCGGCCGATCGCTAGTCCTGCGCAGACGTAGGTGATCCAAGCCATCACGGGGTACTCGCCGGTGAGCAGGAGTGCGCCCATGACGCTGCCTGGTTCGCTCAGCAGGTTGTCGAACGTGGGGTTGTAGGTCTCCGGCAGCACGGTGGTCTCTCGCCAGAAGTGGCTCAGGACCGGCGTTGCGAACGCGAGCACCAGGGTCAGGACAGCCAACCACCGAGCGGGCACCCGAAGAAGGGGGATCACGCCGATGAACAACAGGGCGTAGTAGGGCAGGATGACCGCTGCCGACTCGCCCGAAACCACCCGACCGAGCAGAAGACCGAGGGTCCCGATCAGGAGAGCTCGCACGACCAGCGAGGCCGCGGCTGCCACCCATCTCCGGCCGACCAGATGCTCCCGGCGTCCGGTGGAAAGGGCGATCCCGACTCCGGCAACCACCGCGAACAGCGCGGCGGAGGTTCCGGCAGACAGGGACCACGCCGTGGTGATGTTTCCGCTCGCGTCGGCCGCCGGAAGGATGTGGATCACCATCATGCCCATGAGTGCCAACCCTCGGGCGACGTCGATCCCGATGAGTCGCGACGTCCGTGCAGAGCTTCGGGCCTCGAGCGGTGCCGCGCTGACCGACTCGGGGTCGCACGCATGGACTATCGCGGTTTCGGGCGAGTCCTCTGGCGCCGATGCGGCGGGATCAGTGTGTGTCTGGACATCAGTCATCGGTTGAGTTCCTCTTCGAAGCGTTCTCGGTCTGTGCGCCCTCAGCCCGTGGCACCAGGCGGCGCGCGAACTGAGCTGGTCTGCCGGACCACGAGGTGTCGCGTGGCAGTGCCTCGCCTTTCATCACCAGTGAGAGCGGCGCGAGCTCGGAACCCTCCTCCAGCGTCGAGTCGTAGAGGACGACACCGCGATTTCCCACACTGGCCCCCGCAGCGAGTGAGATGGTCGACATTTTCATGACTCGGTCTTCAAAGAGATGCGTCTGCAGCGAGGCCAACGTGCCGACAGAGACGTCGTCGCCGATGTGGACCAGGTCGAACTCGGTCAGGTAGGTCGTATCGACGAGGGTCCGGCGACCCACCCGGACGCCGAAGAGCCGCAGCAGTGGGCCGAGGAAGGGCGTGCCGCACAGGCTGGCGAGCAAGGCCGGCACGGCGGTGGTCTCGTAGATCCCGGTGACGAACTCGGTACGGCGGACGAACCCGCTCCACAGCGGCTCCACGCGGGGCCGGTACCTCCCGACGACGAGCCACTTCAGGGCGGCCGCCGCCAGCACGACCAGGAGGCTGCCGACGAGGGCGATCACCGGTGTCGCCAGGACCACGACCCACAATGGAGCCGCGACGGCCAGGAGCGAGACGGCATACAACGTGCCGAAGGTCGACAGCGCCAGGATGGAGGCGGGCATCACGATACGGAGGAACTCGATAATCAACCTCGTCCCCACCTGAGCGTCCGTCGGACGGAAGGTCTGCTCCTCGGTGTACTCCTCGTAGATCTCGCGCTTGGGCAGGAAGAACGGCGGTGAGCCGAGCCAGGAAGTCCCCCGGGCGACGCCGCCCACCGGTGGGACGGACTGCACGCCGACGAGTGAACCGTCGGCCAGGTGGGTCCCGGAGGGTATGAAGGATGCGTTGCCCACGAATGCGCGCGTGCCCACCACAGTCTCTCGGAAGGCGACATGCCCGTTGCAGTAGGTCGCGCTGCCGACACTGGCCATGTCTGCCACGAAGCACTCGTCCTCCAGGGTCAGCAGATCTGGATCGATGTTGGCGATCGTCGCTACCTCGGCGCTACGGCCCACTTTGGCTCCCAGCTGGCGGAGCCAGGCTGGTGTGTAGAGAGTGGCGTACATCGAGTTGTTCAGATCCAGGCTCAGCTCCAGCAACTTCTCCCCGAACCACTTCTCCAGACCGAGCTGGGATCGCAGGTGGTGGATGCCCACCGGCGTCTTCACCAGGGCGAAGCGGTAGGCGGCCAGAATGAGGGAACAACTGCTGATGACGAAGACCGGACCGCTGAGTGCCGTGGCAAGCAGGGCGGCGCTCTGTCCCCAGATCAGGAGCGTCCCCCAGATCACGACGATCATGGGCACGAGTGCCAGGAGTGGGATGAGCTCCAGCACCAGCAGTCCGACCGCAAACCACGGCAGCAGGCGTCGCGGCCAGAACCGCGGAGCCTCCTGGCAGCGGGCCATCAGATCGAAGACGGGGTCGCCGGCGGAGGACTGTGGGGTAGCGGGGGACCCGGACCATGCGGCGTTGTCGGGGATCGAGTCTCCGGTGGAAAGCAGCGACTGCTCGCGCAGGATCGCGTGGTTCCCCACCGTGCACGGCCCTTGGAGGACACAGTTGGCGGCCACCACGGCGTCCTTGCCGACCTGGATGCGACCGATCTGCAGAGCACCCCCGACGATGTCGAACGCGCTGAGGTGCACGGCGTAGCCGATGGTGGTGTTGTCCTCGAGATGGACGAACCGAGGCAGTGGCACCTGACTGGAGCCGATGTGGCAGGCCTGACCGACGCGGGCACCGGCCAGACGGAGGTAGGCCCCCGCCCAGGGTGAACCAACCAGGCGCGCGAGCGGCGAGAGGGACATCGCCCGCTGGACCGCCCACACGCGCAGGTGAGCCCAACCCCAGAGTGGGTAGGTGCCCTCCCGGAGCCCCACTGACAGGAGCCGGGCGCTGGCCAACGGCAGGACCCACCGACCAAAGAGATAGCTGACCGGCATGCTCAGCACGAGCTGCTGGCCCATGGCAAGGGACGGCACCCCGTTGTTGAGGCTGTAGACGACGCCGATGGGCAGGACGAAGACGAAGAGCAACGCGTAGATCCAGCTCACCTGGGCCAACCCGAACGTCAGGACCCGCCAGGTTCGTGGTGGGAGCATCGGCTCCCGGACCTCGGCGGTCGTGTCGTCGAGCATGAGCTCCGACTCGACGCCGCGCTCGTCGATGAGCCGCGCCAGGTCCCGGATCGTCGGCTGCGCGTAGACGTCCAAAATAGAGAGACCCTGCGCACCCTCGTGTCCCCAGGAGCGCAACTGGGAGACGAGGGTCGCCACGACGAGAGAGTGGCCCCCCAGTTCCTCGAAGAGGTCAGCCTCCACCGAGACCTGCCCCTCCGGGAGCACCAGTGTGCTCTCCCAGACGCTGGCCAGATGCCGCTCGGTGTGGGTGTCCGGCGACACATGATCCCCGGTCCCGCCGACCAACCGGCCACCTTCAGGGGTGGGCAGGCTTACCCGGTCGACCTTGCCGCTCGGCATCATCGGCACCGCGTCGATCCGCTCCAGGAAGGTCGGGACCATGTAGGACGGAAGAGTCGTCCGTGCCCTGCCGTGAAGCCGATGCCGGAGGCCTTCCTCGTCGCTGTGCTCCGGGTCCGCCAGGACCACGTAAGCGGCAAGCTCATCACCGACGTCCGGGATGGTGACAAGCTTGACAACCGCGGCCGCGACGTCGTCGTCCTGGAGTAGGACGCTCTCGATCTCCTGCAGCTCCACTCGGTGTCCGCGGACCTTCACCTCGCTGTCCCCGCGACCCAGATACTCGATCTCCCCGTCCTCCAGATAGCGGCCCAGGTCGCCGGTGCGGTAGATCCGTTCCCCGTCATGCTGGATGAAGCGGTCGGCGGTCAGGTCCGGGCGGTTCACGTAGCCCTTCGCCACGCCAGGACCGCCGACACAGATCTCGCCGATCTCTCCGTCCGGCACTGGATGCCGGTCCTCGTCGAGGAGGAGGACCGAGTAGGACGGCAGGGGTATGCCGATGGTCACCGGCTTGTCGGCGGAAAGCACCGCGTAGGTGCAGGTGACGGTCGTCTCGGTAGGGCCATAGGTGTTCAGGATCAACCGTCCTGAGTCCCCCCAGCGCTGCACCAGCTCTGGCGGGCAGGCCTCGCCGCCGACGTTCACGGTGCGTATCGACGCGATGGTCCGGTCGAGCGTCGCGAGCACGGTAGGCACGCAGTAGATCATGGTGATCGCCGAGTCCTCCAAGAACTGGGCCAGGCCGGAGCCGACCCGGCGACCGTCGGTAGGACCGGCGACGAGGGTGGCACCGACCGCCCAGGTCGGCCAGATCTCCTCGATCGAGAAGTCGAAGACCAAAGTCATCCCCTGGTAGACCCGGTCGGAAGGGGTGACCGTGTAGATGTCGGGCACGATGCCGATGAAGTTGCAGATGCTGGACTGCGCGATCGCCACACCCTTGGGTCGCCCCGTGGAGGCTGAGGTGTAGATGATGTAGCACGTCGGGTCGCCCGAGATCTCGAGGCGAGGTCGGCCGGGAGGTGCTGCCCGGACATCGTCGGAGATCGCGTCCAGGCACACCGACGGTGTGGACAGTGCTTCGCACAGGTGGGCGGACCCCGTTGTGGTGAGGATCAGGTCCAGGTCTGAGTCCTCGGCGATGTAGGCGATCCGGTCCTGCGGAGCAGTGGTGTCGATCGGGACGAACGTCGCGGAGGCCTTCAGCGTTGCCAGGAGCGCCACATACATGTCGACCGAGCGGGGCACGAGGATGCCGATGCGGGAGCCGGGCTCCAACCCGCCTGCGAGGAGGTGGTTGGCCAACTGGTTGGCCCGGACATCGAGCGTCCGGTAGGTCAGACACTCGTTGTCGCACTCGAGCGCGACTGAGTCGGGAGTCGCGTCGGCCGCGTTCTGGAAGTAGTGGTGTAAGCGCGTGGCCGGCGACCTGTGCGTGTCTGCCTCGGCGACGCCAGGCCGGGTGCGCTCGGCGTAGTGCATCGTCATCTGGGGAACCTCTCCTGCGCCGAATGCGGCGGCTGGTCGATGAACGGCCACAGACGTTGCTGTGGCACGTGCCGTGTCCTACCGGGTCATCGATGACGCGAACTTGACCATCGACATACCTTCTCTTGGTGTTCGGCGCCCTTTGCTGGGTGGATTGGAGGGGATCGCTTGACTTAGGCCAATCCGGGGGACAGTCGCCTCCGAATCCCAGACATGACAGATGCACTCTCCACGATCCGCGATGCCCGTCGTGTGGTGGTCAAGGTCGGCTCCTCCTCGGTCACAGCGCCGCAGGGCGGCATCGACACCTACCGCCTCCGACAGCTGTCCAGCGTCATCGCCAAACGATGGCTGGAGGGCGTGCAGGTCGTGCTGGTGTCTTCGGGGGCTATCGCGGCGGGCATGACAGCGCTTGGGCTGATCCGACGACCCAAAGACCTGGCCACCCAGCAGGCGGCCGCCAGCGCCGGTCAGGGTGGGCTCGTTGCGGCCTACAGCGAGGCTTTCCGACAGGATGGCCTGTCCGTCGGTCAAGTGCTGCTGACCGCCAGCGACATGCACCGCCGGTCCCACTACACCAACGCGAGCCGCACACTGGAGCGTTTGCTCAAGCTCGGAGTCGTTCCAGTGATCAACGAGAACGACACGGTCGCCACCCGGGAGATCCGGTTCGGCGACAACGACCACCTCGCCGCGCTGGTCGCGCACCTGGTCGACGCGGACGCGCTGGTGCTCCTCTCGGACGTGGACGCGTTGTATGACGCGGACCCGCGAAAGCCCAGTAGTTCCCGCATCCCCGTGGTGTCCGACCCGGCGCAGATCACGAACGTGGACGTCACGGCCGCTGGCTCCAGCGTGGGGACGGGGGGCATGGTCACCAAGGTCGCTGCAGCGCGGATGGTCACGGCGGAAGGGATCCCGGCACTTCTCGGGTCCGCTGATCAGGCAGCCCGGATATTGGATGGTGAGGATGTGGGGACCCTCTTCCTGCCTACCGGGAACCCACGGTCGGCACGCCTGCGCTGGTTGGCCCATGCCAGCCAGGTCGCGGGTCGGCTGACTCTGGATCACAGCGCGGTGGAGGCCGTCAGGCAGCAGCAGACCCCACTCCTGCCGGTCGCCCTGACCCGGGTCGAGGGTGCTTTCCAGGTAGGCAACACGGTGGACCTCTGCGACCCCGCCGGGCGGGTCTTCGCGCGCGGGAAGGTGAGCTACGACGCCTCGGAACTCGATTCACTCATTGGGGATCGCAAGCCCCCCCCAGCGACGCATCGGGCCTATGGCCGACCTCGCACAAGCACCCGAATCGTGATCCGTCGCGACAACCTCGTCGTGCTGTGAGGAATGAGATGAACCTCATGGAGCTCACCGCCAAGGCCCCACGATCTGCCGTAGATCCTGATGCCCGAGAATACGTACACGGGATCGCCCACCGTGCTCGGACAGCTGCCAGGTCGCTGGCCCAGTTGACTCGGGGCGACAAGGATGCCGCGCTGTGGGCCATGGCCGACGCGGTGGACGCGGCTTCCGCGTCTGTCGTCGCCGCGAACGCCGCGGACTTGCAGCGTGGCAGGGACGCAGGACTGGCTGCCGGTCTGTTGGACCGACTCACGCTCGACCAAGCCCGTGTCCACGCCGCAGCGCAGGCCTTGCGTCAGGTTGCCACGTTGCCGGACCCAGTCGGTGAGCTGGTGCGCGGTTCGAGGCTGGCCAACGGGCTGCACATCCGCCAGGTCCGGGTGCCGATGGGCGTGGTCGGGATGATCTACGAGGCCCGGCCCAACGTCACCGTGGATTCGGCCGGCCTGACCTTGAAGAGCGGCAACGCGGTACTGCTACGGGGAGGGTCCGCCGCCGCTTCGACCAACGCCGCGCTGGTGGAGGCCATGCGGTCTGCACTGACCGCACGGAGGTTGCCGGCAGACGCTGTCAACCTCCTCACCGAGGGCGGACGAGACGCAGCGAGGGCGTTGATGACGGCGCGGGGCCTGGTGGACCTGGTGATCCCCCGCGGGGGTGCCTCCCTGATCCAGACCGTAGTAGCCGAGTCGACCGTCCCCGTCATCGAGACCGGAGTCGGCAACTGCCACGTGTATGTCGACGCCGACGCCGACATCCAGACCGCCGTTCAGATCGTCGTCAACTCCAAAGTAGACCGCCCCTCGGTGTGCAACGCCGCCGAGTCGCTGCTGGTCCATGCCGGCATCGCCGACCGTCTGCTGCCGCCGTTGCTGCACGCACTGGCAGCGGAGGGCGTCACCGTGCATGGCGACGAGGTCATCCGTCGCGCGAGTGCTCAGGTGACCGGCATGGCATTCGAGCCGATCGTCCCGAGCGACGACGACACCGAGTTCCTGTCGCTGGACCTCAGTGCCCGAGTCGTGGACAGTTTGGACGCCGCGCTGGCGCACGTACGCCACCACACCTCCGGTCACACGGAGGCCATCGTCACCGCGGACCGGGCCGCAGCCCGCAGATGGGTGGCCGAGGTCGACGCCGCCGCAGTGCTGGTCAACGCCTCCACCCGGTTCACCGACGGTGAACAGTTCGGCTTTGGCGCCGAGATCGGCATCTCCACCCAAAAACTACACGCGCGAGGACCCATGGCGCTCCCAGAGCTGACGACGACTAAATGGATCGTCGACGGAGACGGTCAGATCCGTGCCTGACGGACTGGGGTCACGCAACAGTGCCTCTTCAGCCACCATCCATGATCCCAACTCCGAGAGTAGGGGTGTGGACAACTACGAGAACGAGGATAGTGATGCAAGAAAACCCTGACCAGGCACACTCGCAACGGACGCGAAACGTCGCTTCGGGGATCGTGGGATTCTTCATGTTCGTCGGTCTGGTCTTGTTTGCCTGGACCACAGGAGAAACGGTGGACCCGGTCGCCTCGTCCTCCGTCGAAGCACCTGCGTCTTCTCCTCCGCAGGAGACGGCTGTCGATGCCGAACGCACAGAGGTTGCGGACACAGACGCAGAAGACGCGGACGTTGAGGGCAGCGACGCCGAGAGTGAAGCGGGCGCGGAGGAGACTGCCGAGGAGGTACTGCCGGAACCTGCGCCCGAAGCGAGCGCCGCTGAAGCTCCTGGAGCGGATGCGGCGATGACGTCTGGCCAGGTTCGGGAGGCGCGCGCGGTGCTCGCGGCCGATGCTCCGGTGACGGCCCTGGTTCTGGGCGACGACACCAGCGACGACACTCGCAAGTGGGTGCACTTGTGGGCGCGCTCTCTGGCCCAGGAGCGTGCCGTCTCCATCGCTCACTGGGACTCGGCACCCAACGACTACTACCCGGCGGTGGCCCTCTCCACCGACGGTGCCGGAGGTCCGCTGATGATCTGGAACGGCAGCGTGGCTGGCGGCACCGCCCGGAGCGCTCAGCAGGGTCTCGACGGCTTCATTCCCGAAAGCCCGGACGTGGTGCTTCTGAATTTCGGTCGGGCGAGGACGAGCGGGGAGTTTCCTGCGGAGATGGGCGCCCTGGTCAACGATATCCGCGGGCAGTTCGGCGATGTCCCGATCCTGATGGTTTCTCAGAATCCGGTGGACACAAGGGCAGACCTGGAAGTCCGCCGGGCGGGCGAGGAGTGGGCCGCGCAGGCCGGTGTGGGGGTGTTGGACGTGGCCGGAGAGTTCCCGGCGTTCGACGACGACCTCACGGGCGAAGCCACCAGCACCTCCACCGAGGGTCAGCGGCTGTGGGCCGGGTACATAGCCGATGTCCTGGGATGACTCGCACTGTGAGAACTCGCCTTACGCCCCGAGGTCAGTATCTCCGAGAAGACGGCCGTCGGCTCTCTGGGCCTTGTTCGTCGCGGCGCTCTCGATACTGGCCCTGACCGCAGCGCTCGCGGGTCTTCCGTCGACAGAGAAGGGTTCGGCGCCACTCGCTGATGCTCCCTCGGCCAACGAACTGCTGACCGATCGCACAGGGTTGTCGTTCACTTCCTCAGGGGTGACCTCCACGTACCACCTGTACGCAGGGGAGCTGAACTGGACCGAGCCCGTGGGGCTGATGATCTACACCGACGGCAGCGGTGAGTACGGCCTCGCCCATCCCCGGAGCAACTACCTGCTCGGAGGCAAGGACGGCCTCGTCGCCGTCGCCAAGCGGCACAATATGGTGCTTCTCACTCCCAGAGCTCCCGGCGGGGGGTGCCCCGATGGTGAGGGCGTGTGCTGGTACGGCGCCTCCTCGGGAATCAGTCCGGCTCAGAAAGCGAAGTGGGCGGAAGAGCTCGTCCTGGACGTGCAGTCCGACTACCCCGTTGACACGTCCCGGATCGCCGTCGGCGGCTACTCATCGGGTGCCCAGATGATGACCCAGCACTGGATACCATCCGGGGCCGCTGAACGGACCATGCAGGCTGGGGTCGTGGTGAGTATCTCCTACGGGGGCGCTCCCCGCAGGTCGGTACAGACGTCCGAGGCGTTCAAGCGCGCCGTTCACCTGAACTGGAACACCGGCAGCGAAGACGCCGCTTACACCACTGGCCACCGGGACGGCGTCAAACGCGGGCTGAGCTGGTATGCGGATCAGGGCTTCGACACGAGCCTGGACCTGGAACTCGGCGTGGGCCACGGCCGGAGTCGTGCGTTCGGCAGGATCATGGAGGCGCAGATCGTGGAGCACCTGTGATCAAGGTTCCTCGGCTCACTCGGCTTGGCCGGCACCTCTGAGCTCCATTCTCCGCTGCCTCGTTACCATCGCTCGAACCAGAGCAAGCACAGACCGTTAGCCTGACGGGGTGACTTCACCAGAGCAGACCAGCGTCGAGCACACCATGCCCCCGAGCCCCAGCGACGAGGTCGCCGAGATCTGTCGCAACCTCATCAAGATCGACAGCAGCAACTACGGCGACGGCAGCGGCCCTGGGGAGCGCGAAGCGGCCGAGTACGTCATGGGGCTGCTGACCGAGGTCGGCCTGGACCCCCAGATCACGGAGTCGGACCAGGGCCGGGCCAGCGTCGTTGTCCGCACCGAAGGCGCTGACTCCTCACGTCCCGGTCTGGTGCTGCACGGCCACCTCGACGTCGTGCCGGCCGAGGCCAGCGACTGGCAGGTCGACCCCTTCGGCGCGGAGGAGCGCGACGGCTGCATCTGGGGCCGCGGCGCGGTCGACATGAAAGACATGGACGCGATGTTGCTGGCCAACCTCCGCACCCTGGCCCGTAGCGGTCAGAAGCCGCCGCGCGACATTGTCTGGGCCTTCTTCGCCGACGAGGAAGCGGGCGGGGTCAAGGGGGCTGGACACACGGTCGAGCATCACCGCGAATGGTTCGAGGGCTGCACGGAGGCCATCAGCGAGGTCGGCGGCTTCTCGATCACGCTCAACGACGCGGCCAGTGGCGACAAGACCCGGGCCTACCTGCTGCAGACCGCGGAGAAAGGCATCGCCTGGCTGCGGCTCCGCGCCCACGGACGAGCCGGTCACGGCTCGGTGCCCAATGCCCAGAACGCGGTGGTCCGCCTCGCCGAAGCCATTGCCCGGATCAACGACCACCACTGGCCGAGGACCTATATCGCCTCGGTCGGCCAGCTCTTCGACGACGTCGCCCGGATCAGCGGTGCGGATCTCGACCGCGAGTCGCCCGAGTCCTTCCTAGCCATGCTCGGCGGGGCTCGTCCCTTCGTCGAGGCCACCCTGGCCGACACGGCAAACTTCACGATGCTGGACTCGGGCTACAAGCACAACGTCATCCCGCAGACGGCCACCGCCTCATTGGACTGCCGCTTCCTGCCCGGCCACGGCGACGAGCTGATGGACACCATTCAGCGCCTGGCCGGCGAGTTCGTCGACATCGAGATCGTGCACAAGGACGTAGCGCTGGAGGCCCCCTTCGAGTCCGACCTCGTCGACTCGATGAAGCACGCCCTCCTCAAGGAGGACCCGGGCGCCCACGTACTGCCCT
>JBASAN010000329.1:0-1884 GCA_049650625.1 Ornithinimicrobium sp. | reverse complement strand
TACGAGGAGGTCGCGATGTTCAATGCCGACGACCAGATCACCGTCACAAAGTGAGCCGTCTACGCGGGCTCAGGCGGACGTTCTGAACGACCGGACCCCACCCCAGCGCACCACCGGCCCGACCCGCACCGGCTCCGTTTACCGATCCCGCACCCGGGACGCGCTCGAGTCATGATCCCCCAAAGCGGTGTCGGTCGGCACCCCTACCCTCCCAGCAGATTGCCGACACAGCATGACTGGGGACGGGGAGCGGACGTGCAGGTGACCAAGGTCAAGGCGAGAATCTGATGGCCGACGACGAACTCGTGGCGTTCGCCAAGCAACTCGCTCCGCAGCCGTTCGACCGGTCCACCGTCAGCGAGCGACGCAACGCGATCGAGGAGCACATCAAGCGGAACACGTCCTCGGTCGGATTGGTCGAGTCGGGTTCATGGAGCCACGGCACGGCAGTGACCGGGCACAGCGACGTCGACTATATGGCCTTCTTCCCCGACGGCTCCCGACCAGTCAGGCCGAGCACCGCGCTCACGAACCTCAAGGGCACGCTGGACGGCGCGCATTGGGGTATCACGAGCCGACAGATCTCAAGCCCAACCGTCAAGGTCGGCTTTTGCAGCGTGCCGAACTTCGAGATCGTCCCTGCCTACTACAAGGGAGAGAAGGACGAGATCGCGGTCTTCCGCATTCCCGGACCGGGCGACGAGTGGGCGGAGTCCGTTCCCCTCGGGCACAACGGGTTCGTGTCCGCCGTGAACGACGCGCACGGCAAGAAGGTCAAGCCTCTCGTCCGTCTGGTCAAGGCATGGAAGTACCACGTGGAAGCGCCGGTCTCGTCGTTCTACCTCGAAATGCGTACGGCGAAGCACGCCAGCACGGAATCGGCCATCATCTATGACATTGACCTGCGCATGATCTTCCGCGAACTGGTCAACACCGGTATGCGGGCCATGAACGATCCACTCGGCATTGTCCCTCGCATCAACGCCACGTCCTCCGAAGCCAACCGGGTCACCGCGCTCAGGCAAGCCAAGGAGGCCCTGGGCTGCCTCGCCGCCGCCAACGAAGCGAAGGAAGCCAGCGACCGCAGCACCTACTGGACCAACATGTACCGGGTCTTCGGATACGACTTTCCCTACCCGAGCTGGGGCTGACATGACAGACGTACGCAACGCCGTCGAGGACGAACTCAAGCGGCTCGAAGAGGACATCCTCTACACCGAGAAGGGCCACTTTTCTGCTTCCAACGAACATGGCCGGGTCCACCTCGCCCTCGGCCTCCTAGCCACCATCACTTCAGCCGTCGCCGCCACGACGATCATCGGTAAGAGCGACCCGTGGGTCCCCGGAGTCCTCGCCCTGATCGCAGCCGTCGCCTCCGCTGTCCTCACGTTCGTCAAGCCCGACGAACGCGCCGCACAGCACCTTCAAAGTGGTCGAGCCCTCGGAGCGCTCCGCGTCCGAATCCGTCAAACGCGAACCATCGACCTACCGGCGGACCATGACGTGGACGCCGCCACGTGGAAGACCGCGATCCAAGACCTGACTACCCAGAAGACCGACGCGGACAACTCCGCACCGCCGGTAAGCGACCGGATCTTCAAGAAGGCGCAACAGAAGATCCAGCAGGGTGACTTCAAGCACGACACCGTCCCCGACGCCGTAGAACCACCACGGCTCTGATGTAGCCCAGCCCGAACGCGCCCTAGTCGAGGCCTACGCCGTCGAGGACATCACCCGCGACGACATGATCGCCGGGCTCGCAGCCGTCAGAACCACGAGCGGGGAAGCCGGCGAGGTCGCCGTGGGTACCGGCGATCGAGCTTGCCGTCCCGCTCGGGGATGGAGCTATGGCGGGCTACGCGCGCCGATCCAGCTCGGGGTCGC
>JBASAN010000328.1:0-1531 GCA_049650625.1 Ornithinimicrobium sp. | reverse complement strand
TGGGTGCACAGCACCAGGTATGCCGCGGCCGTAGCCACAGACGCAGCCTGCGCCGACTCACGCTCCCGTTGCTCGCGCCGAGCCAACGCCCGACGCCGGGCGTCGACCTCGTCGCGTGCTGCCGCTTCGAGCCCTTGGGCTCGACCCGCCAGGGCGGCGACCCGGTCTTCGGCGGTGCGCAAGGCCAGACGGGCTTCGGTCTCAACACTGCGGGCCCGGGCTGCGGCTCGAGCGAGCTCGTCTCGCAGGTCGGTGCCTGCCCCCGTCGGCTCGGCTGGGGACGTCGCGTCACCAGGAGCGTTGTGTCCCTGCGCGTGGCCGGCCTGCTCGGCCTGCGCCAACCGCTCCTCCAGGCCGTGCACCTCGTGCTGCGCGGTCGTGAGGGAGGCCAGGACCTGGGCGATGGCGCTCTGGGTGCGGTCCCGCTCGGCGCGCGCGTCCGCGATGGTCGACCCCAGCTGCCCCAGCTGCTCTGCGACTGCCGCCATGTCGGCGTCGTTGTGGTGCAGTTGGGCCAAAGCAGCATCGGCAGCCGCTGAAGCCTGGGCCAACGTCTCGGCGTGCCGATGCACCTCGAACGTAGCCCGCTCAGCCTCGGCTCCCGCGCTCGAAGCGTCCGCACGGGCCTGGTCCAGGGCTGAGGCGACCTCGATAGCGCTCGGTCCGGCCGAACTACCTCCACGCATCCATCCCGCACCGTAGACGTCCCCATCGCGGGTCACAGCCGTGACGTCGTCGTGGTCAGCGATCAGGGCGAGCGCCTGCTCGACAGCACCCACCAGCGCGACCCCGCGCAGCTGCTGCCGGAGAGCACGGGATAGGTCGGGTGAGGATGCCTCGATGACCTCGTGGGCCCACAGCGCCCCCTCAGCACGGGCATCGACACTCAGATCGGGCAGCCCGTCCGCGGCTGGTCCCTCGGACGTGAGGGCGGTCGGGACGATCATGGAGCCTTGTCCACGCTCGTGCTCGCGCAACCACCGCAGACCCTCACGTCCGTGGTGCATGGACTTCATCACGAGCGCGTCGCCCACCCAGCCGAGAGCGGCCGCAATCTGCGCCTCATGGCCGGGGCGGATGGTGATCAGCGACGACAGCGTGCCCTCGACGCCGACGTCCTCCGAGCGTTCCAACAAGGCGGCGGCGCCGTCCTTGCGTTGCAAGCTCATCTCGAGCGCTTCACAACGCGCATTCAACGACGACACCCGGGTTTGGGCCGAGCGCAACGACTCCTGCCATCGGGTGACCTGCGCCTGCGCCGCCTCCACCCGCTCCTGAGCCTTCTCGTAGGCGTCGTCGAGCCCCTCCTCGCCCTGCTCCACGTCGGTGATCGTCACCTCGAGCGCGGCGAACTCCTTCTCCGCCACCTGGGCCCTTGCGACCGCAGCGGCCTCGACGTCACGGAGCCGTCCGACCTCGGATTCGGCTGCCTCGATGCGGCTGCGTTGCGCGGCGACCTGACCGGCCAGCCGGGCCAGGCCCTCGCGACGGTCCGCCGCAGCCTGCAACACGCGCGCGATCCGGGTCTGCT
>JBASAN010000327.1:0-3751 GCA_049650625.1 Ornithinimicrobium sp. | reverse complement strand
TTCTTCCTCGACCTTCGCGTTTTCGACCTTCTCTACGGCGCTGACTTGTCGTTGACGGGTCAGGACACATTGGCCGGCTACAACGTCAACTCGGTGGCACTGCAGGTGCCGATCGACGAGGTCGCGCTGAACGGTGACTCCGGGACCAACCCGGTGGTCGGCGTGTGGAGCACCACGTCCAAGCAGAGCGTGACCCTGTCAGCAGGCGCGGCAGAGCCTTCGGGTGACCACGTGCAGGTGTCCCGACTGGGTATGCCGCTGGTCAACGAGGTCGTCGTGCCGGCTGGTCTGAAGGACGCCTTCAACGGCATCACTCCGGACCAGGATGCTGCGGCCGCCGACGGCGCCGTGCTCGACCGCGTGCTGGACCCCGAGCTGGCCAACCTGATCGAGGCCATCTACGGAGTGCCGGCCCCCGAGACCCCGCGTGAGGACATTCAGCAGATCTTCCTCACCGGTATCGCCGAGGACACCGGCCCGATCAAGGCCGACCTGAACTCGCAGATCCTCAACGGTGACGTCGAGGCCGACGCGTTCGTGCCTTCGGAGATGCTTCGGTTGAACTTGACCGTGCCGCCGGCTGCGGAGCCGAGCCGTCTCGGCGTGCTGGGTGGTGACCTCGCGGGCTTCCCGAACGGTCGTCGTCTGGCTGACGACGTGGTCGACATCGAGATCCAGGCGCTGATGGGTGCAGCCCAGTCGGGCGAGCTCGTCGAGGCCCTGGCCACCGGTGACGGCGTCGACGCCAACAACGTCGCCTTCGGCGACACGTTCCCCTACCTCGCGCTGCCGAGTAACTCCTCGGTCAACGCCGGTGAGGACGTCATGCCCGGTGGCGGAGTCGCTACCGGTGCGGGTGGCACCTTCCAGGACAGCGGGATCCCGACGTGGGCTCTGATGAGTGGCGCCGGTTCGTTGATCCTGATCGGAGTCGGCGCAGGCTCCCTGCTGCGCACCCGCCGTCAGCGTCCGGTGTCGGTCGGCTCCGGCACGCTGGCCTGATCGGATCACCACCCAACCTGCAGCACCTTGACAGGTTGTAGCGGTTGAGGGGGATGGGCCGAATCTGTGTCCGTCCCCCTCATCACGCGTCCACGACACCATCCGCACCCGGCCGCCATTGGCCTGTGCATGATGAGCAGAAGCGTCAGAAGCGAGAGGAGTCGGCCATGTCCGATCACCAGGACCCCTCCACGGGGCAGGCCAACGGGGCGTCCCACCGAGCCCCTGCCACGACGGTCTCCCTCTCGCTGCCCGTGATCTTGATCCTGGTGGGGGTGTCGTCGTTGGCGCTGGTCCTGGCCACCTTGGTCGGGTTTCAGATGCGCGGGGACGCGCGCGGTGAGTACGGCCCGAGCCTCGCGGAGTCTGCGGTCACCGCACCACCGTCGAGGTCGCAGTCGTCACCCGACGACGGGGCCACGACGGACACCCCACAGTCGGTGGAGGAAGCGCTGGACCGGGTGGATGAGGCGTCCAGCGACGACTCAACCAGCCCCGAGACAGAAGCGGGCCGGTCCCGCGGCGCCTCGATCGAGGGTCCCGCCAACCGGGGCATGCTGCACGTCGAGCCCACCAACGTCGTCATTCCGAAGATCGGCGTCATCTCGGACCTGGTCGACCTGGGGCTCAACCCGGACAACTCCCTCGAAGTGCCCGAGGACTACTCCAAGGCGGGTTGGTTCACGGGTGGCTCCTACCCCGGTGATCTCGGTGGGTCTCCCGCCCTGATCGTCGGCCACGTCGACAACAAGGAGGGTCCGGCCGTGTTCTACGCCCTGGACCAGCTGAAGATCGGCGACGAGATCCTGGTCGGGCGCGCTGACGGGAGCACCGCGGTCTTCGAGATCTACGACGGCCAGCAGTTCCCGAAGGACACTCTTCCCACGGACGAGATCTACGGAGATCGCAAGGGCTCGGAGCTGGTGTTGATCACCTGTACCGGTGAGTTCAACCCGCAGACCGGCCACTACCTGGACAACTACGTCGTCCGTGCCAAGCTCGACCCCGAGCGCAGCGGGCTGTCCGCCTGATGCATCCCTCGACAGCTCGCGCGAGCATCTCTCTCGGCGCGGTGTTGCTGGCCGGGACACTGATCATCGGTCCGCAGATCACGGGTGGACCGTCGACTCCGGAGTCCGTGGCCTCCAGTGCCAGCGCGGCCGCGGTGGACCCGTTGTCCGCCTCGATCGCCGATCTCCAGGAGCAGCTGGAGGAACAGCCCGCCGACGCAGAGGGATGGGCGAGTCTCGGAGGTGCCTACGTGGAGCAGGCACGGGTCACCGCCGACCCTTCGTACTATCCGAAGGCCGAGGGCGCCTTGGAGAAGTCATTGGAGCTGGAGGAGGAAAACAACGTCGCCGCGCTCAGCGGGTACGGGGCGTTGTCGAACGCACGTCACGACTTCGACGCGGCGGCCGACTACGCGCGGCAGGCGCAGGACGTGAACCCCCAGAACCCGACCTCGTGGGGGGTGCTGGCGGATGCCCTGATCCAGCTGGGTGACTACGACGGCGCCACGGCTGCGGCTCAGCAGATGCTTGACCTGCGACCGGGACTTGCGTCCTACAGCCGGGCCTCCTACGACCTGGAGCTGCACGGGGAGAAGGACCGAGCGGTGGAGACCATGGAGCTGGCGCTCCAGGGTGCCTATGCACCCGCTGACGTCGCGTTCTGCACGTACTACCTGGGTCAGCTGGCCTACAACGACGGGGATCTGGAAGAGGCCACCAAGCAGTTCGAGCGAGGGCTGGCCGCCGTGCCAGACGACCCGACCCTGCTGGCCGGCAGGGCGCGGGTGTACGCCGCTCAGGGGGAGGAGGAGCTGGCGACCAAGACCTTCGACCGTGTGGTCGCCGCGCGGCCCCTGCCGGACTACCTGGTGGAGTACGGCTTCTACCTCGACTCGCTGGGACGGACCTCCGAGGCGGACGAGCAGTTCGCCACCGTCGAGGCGGTCCAGACCCTCTTCGCCGCCAACGGGGTGCAGGACGACCTGACCTCGGCACACGTGGCGGCCGACCGGGGGGATCCCCAGGAGGCTGTGAAGCATGCCGAGGCCGAGTGGGACCTCCGGCAGAACATCGACGCCGCCGACGCGATGGCGTGGGCGTTGCACCGAGCCGACCGCGACGACGAGGCATTGGAGTATGCGGTGAAGGCCACCGCGCTGGGTGGGGACAACGCGTTGTTCACCTATCACCGCGGCATCATCGAGCAGAGCCTCGGTCAAGACGACGAGGCGCGGACCAGCCTCGAGGCCGCGCTGCAGATCAACCCCTACTTCTCCCCGATCCACGCCCCCCTGGCTCGACAGGCACTCCTCGAGCTCGGCAGCACTCCGTGAGGGCGCAGGCTCGTGTCTTCGCGCTGGCGCTCCTCCTCGGCCTCTTCGCGGTGCTGTCCGGCGGGTCCGCGGCCGCGGCGGTTCCGGCGCAGACGGGTGACGTCGCCATCCCTGCGCACCCGCTGGGCAACTTCACGGTCAGCCACTACAACGGGCTCACGCTGACGCCGGACGGGGTGCAGGTGCTGACCGTGATCGACAGCGCCGAGATCCCCACCCAACAAGACCGTGCGACGATCGACACCGACGGTGACGACGAGCTGTCAGCCGGTGAGCTAGCGGCCCGGTCCGCCGACCAGTGCCCTCAGGTGCAGCAGGACCTGGTGGCCGAGGTCGACGGTGAAGCGCTGGTCTGGGACGTCACCGACGCGAGGATGGAAGCTGTGCCGGGATCGGCAGGACTGC
>JBASAN010000326.1:0-6449 GCA_049650625.1 Ornithinimicrobium sp. | reverse complement strand
CTGCAGCAATGCTCCGTAGACGTATCCTCACGCGGATCGTGACCACAGACGGATCGGCACGCGGGGCGTGTCACAAGCCGATGGGCTCGCGGAGCAACCCCGGTACGGGGTCGTCTGCTTGATATCGGCAGACGGTGGGCTGGACTCGAACACCTAGGCTCCAGCTGTGGAGCGTCGGGGGTGGGGGCTGGTGGTGGTCGCTTCGGTGGCGCTGGGGTTGATGGCGCTGGTCTCGAATTTGACCACGGTGAGTCAGTTGTCTGGTGAGGCCGACGTACTGCTGGCTGTGCGCTCCACGATCAGCAAGCTGGCGAACGCGGGAGCCGTGTGGGCCGGGCTGCCGGTGCTGGCTGGCTGGCTCGTGCGCCGTCCAGCGCAGGCGGCGGCAGCAGGGGTGGTGGCGGCCTTGTCGGCGCTGGTCGTGCACTACGGCTCCGGTGTGCTGCTCGGGCTGCTCGACTCCTCGGTGTGGGCGGAGAACCAGTACTGGTTCGGGTTGTCTGCGGTGATCGGCGGTCCGTTGGGCCTAGTTGGTGCTGCCGCACGGCGCAGGGACTCGTGGGGATTGCTGGCGCGTCTCGTTGTCCCCCTGGGCGCGATCGCCGAGCCGTTCTTCCTGCGGATGTTCAGCACGTCGGTAGCGATGCCGTGGCCCGGTCGTGTGTCGAGCGCGGTGGCCGGGGTCGTTCTTCTCGCCGCGGGGGTGGCCGGCGTGGTGGCGCTCGCGAATCGCCACCGACGAGGGGCATCTCAAGGGGCGGGATGGGTAGGTCAGGGACGTCGTCGGTAACGGACCTGCACGCCTAGCGGGCCAGTGACCGACACCCGATCGGAGCTGAGCGCTGGATGGATCTCAGGTTCAGCGGGGACGTCGCATGGCGTGCACCAGGGTGCGTGCGATGCTGCCGATGGCCGTGTCGACTCGTGGTTGGTGGATCTCGGGTCGAGTTGAGCGGGTCAGGACGGTGACCGCGACGGGGATCTCGTGGGGGAACTCGATGACTGCTGCTTCGTGTCGCAGGCGGGTGAGGGTGCCGGTCTTGCCGAAGACGCGGACGTCGTCGTGGGGGAAGCCCGATCCGATGCGGTGTCGCCAGGCTTGCAGGGCCATGGACTCCCGGACCCAGGCGTGGTGGGGGGTGGACCATGCGATGCGAAGCAGACGGGTGATCTCGCGTGCGGTGCTGGCGCTGGCGCTGGCGGGGTCGTACTCACTGGTGGTGACGTCGTGGTCGGGGTCGGCCAGGCGTGCTGGGGCGAGTGCTGCGGGTCCGCCGCCGGTCTGCTCGGCGACGAGGCGCCAGCTGGCGCCCGCTCCGCGGCGGACCCGGGTGTCACCCAGGCGATGCATCATGAGCCAGGCGTTGAGTCGGTCGAGGCCGACGAGGTCGAGCACTGCCTCGGCTGCGGCGTTGTCGGACAGTGCGAGCATCAGGCGCACGGTGTCGCGCTGGGTCAGCGTCACGGGGTCGGCGAGCGCCGAGAGGCCGGTGGGTCCTGGCGTGCGGTCGGCGGCGGCCAAGGTGAGCGGACTGCGGGGGACCTGAAGCCCGCTCGCAGCGTGGTCTGACCAGCACAGGGCCAGGGGCAGCTTGTAGAGCGAGGCGATCGCGACTGGTTCGTCGGCGCGCACACCTGCCTCGTCCTGGTCATCGACGTTGTCGTCGAGGTTGTCGTCGAGGCGTTCGGCGTGGGCCCACACCTCGATGCCGGCGTCCTCGCCGACGGCTGTGGCCTCGAGTGCGGCCTGCGCCGCCCTCACCCCGGCTCGCCCCTCAGGGTCTGTTCCACACACCGCGCGATGGCGTCGTGGTCGTGGTCGCCTTGTCGTGCATCCGGCGACGGAGTGATGAGCCGGTACCGCAGCGGGGGCAGCTCTAGGCAGGAGGAAGCGACGCCGACGGGCGCCGGCTTCCACTCCACGGCTCGGCGGGCGGCCGCCCACGCGGCCCTTTCGGCTGCGGTGGACAGCTCCACGCACGTTCCCGGGTGTCCCAGCCGCAGCAGCGCGTCGACGAGCTGGTCGTGTGCTGCCGGGTGGTGCCGGCGGGGAGGAACCGCGACAGGCATGCGATGTCGGAGCAACGACTCGGTGTCGACTTGGCTGGCGAGCAGGACGACCTCACGCCCGTGGACGCCGTCGAGCAGAGCTGGATGTCGGACGACCGCGAGGTCGAGGTCCCCCTCGCGCATCTGGTTCACCAGGTCGGTGGTTCCTGCGAGGAGGGGGAGGACGTCGTGGCCCCGGGAGGCAAGACGTGCGGTGATCGAGGGGATCCACCCATCGAGGTCCTCGGCGAGGCCTACTCGCAACGAGCTCACCGGACGCCAGCGGCGAGCCGACTCGATGAGCCCGTCGGACTGGTCCAGCACCGCCCGCGCCGAGGGGAGAAGAGCGTGGCCGGCTCCGGTCAGGCTGACCCCCCGGGCGCTCCTGTCGAACAGACGCTGCTGCAGCGTGCGCTCGAGCCGCTGGACTCCCTGGGAGACCGGCGGCTGGGTCATCCCGAGCGCGACCGCGGCATGGCCGAAGTGCCGATGCTCGGCGACGGCGACGAAGAGACGCAAGTGCCGTACGAGGTCCACGACGCTGATGATAGCGAACTGCTATCGCACGAGCCCTTCAATACTCTTTGACTCTGGCACCTGTGATAGCGACGCTGTGCCCGTGAGACGAGCCGAACCCCTGACGACCCGGCCGACGAGATCGGGTGCTGCGACCCTGCCCCTGACCATGGTCGCGGGGCTGGCGATCTGTCTGACCCTCGGCGCCTGCACGTCGAGCGGTCCGGATGACCCTCCGGCAGGTGGGGTGGCCAGCGGCTCCGCCGAGGACCTCGCCGCGGAACTCGCGCTCAGGTTTTCTCGACACTCCCTGGACGGCGTTCCCCTGACCGACGAGACGGCGCGGACGCAGGCCACCGACCTGCAATCCCCGTTGGCGGACGAGCCCGTCGACGTCGAGGTCGCGAAGGTCGAGGAGGACGGCGACACTGCAACAGCAGAACTGGACTGGCGCTGGAACGTCCGCGGCCACGAATGGACCTACACCACCCGTGCCTCGCTAGTCCGCGACGAGCAGCGCTGGGAGCTGCACTGGCGGCCCTCGGTCTTCGAACCCTCCTTGCGCAAAGGCGACCGACTGGGACTGTTCACCCGGCCCGCGCGGCGGGGCACCATCGTCGGTGAGCGCGGCACGGCGATCGTCACCGACCGGCCGGTGCTGCGCTACGGACTCGACAAGACCCAGGTCCGCGCCGCGCGGCAGCCCCGTAGCGCACGAGCCATCGCCGCAGCGCTGGCCGTGCAGCCCAGCGCCTACGTGGGCCAGGTGCGCGCGGCCGGTCCGGACGCATTCGTCGAGGCACTCGTGCTCCGCACGGAAGACGCCCTCGATGAGGTGGACCCGGCCTACGCCGACATCCCCGGCGCCATCGTGGTTCCCGACACCCGGCCACTGGCTCCCACCCGCGAGTTCGCGGCCCCCGTCCTGGGACGCGTGGGCCCCGCGACCGCCGAGATCGTAGAGGCCTCCGACGGCCAGACACAGGCAGGTGACATGGTCGGCCTCTCCGGGCTCCAGCAGCGCTATGAGAACGAGCTACGCGGCGAGGCCGGCCTCGAGCTCGTCGCCGTCGCCGCCGACGAGCAGCGTCGTCGCCTGTTTACCGTCAAGCCTCACCGCGGCCAGAAGCTCCGCCTGACCCTGGACCCGGCGTTGCAGGAGAAGGCAGAGACCGCGCTCGCGCCACTGGGGGAGAACGGCCCTCCTGCGGCGCTGGTGGCCATCCGACCCTCGACCGGGGCTCTTCTCGCGGTCGCGAACGGGCCCGGCAACGGCGGCCTCGACGTCGCCGCGGCCGGCCAGTACGCGCCAGGCTCGACCTTCAAGGTCGTCACAGCACTGGCGTTGCTGCGTGCCGGTGTGAGTCCCGATGCGACGTTGCCGTGCCCGACAACTACCCAGGTGGACGGGCGGTCGTTCAAGAACTACGACGACTACCCCGCCAGCGGGATCGGTGACATCACCTTCCGCTCTGCCATCGCGAACTCCTGCAACACCTCCCTGATCGGTGCGCGTGACCTACTCGACGGCGACGACCTCACCTCAGCCGCGGAAACGCTGGGTATCGGGCCCGATGCCGACCTCGGATTCCCCGCCTACTTCGGGCAGGTCCCTACACCCCAAGGGGAGACCGAGGAGGCCGCAGACCTGATCGGCCAAGGCACCGTGCTCGCCAGCCCCTTGGCCATGGCCGGGGTCGCTGCGTCCGTGGCCGAGGGCCGCATGGTCACCCCGAGCCTGCTCGTGGACCACGATCAGACGCGGGCCCACCCCGATACTCCGCTCTCCGAGGCGGAGGCCGCATCCCTGCGCGACCTGATGAGGGCCGTGGTGACCCAGGGGTCCGCCTCCTTCCTCGCCGACGTTCCCGGTGAGGTGGGCGCCAAGACCGGTACCGCGGAGTACGGCGAACCCGACGCCTCGGGCTCCCTGCCCACCCACGCCTGGATGATCGCCTTCGCCGGTGATCTAGCGGTAGCAGTGTTCGTGGAGACCGGCGTTTCAGGCTCGCAGACCGCCGGCCCGATCCTGAAGGAGTTCCTCTCGTGAGACGCGCCCGCACCCCACAGCTCTTCTCGCCGCTGGCGCTCACCGCGATGATCGGCTGTGTTTTGGTAGTAGGCGGCTGTGGACAGGCCCGCCCCACGGGCGTGAGCGAGACCACCGCGGGTAGGGAGGGTACGACAGCCCCCGCAGCCCCGACCACGGATCCGATGGGTTCCCTCGATCGAGCGATCGCCCCGACCTGCAAGACGGGGGACCCGCTGGCGGTGGGCCGATCAGCAATCGACGCTGCACTCGGTCACCGCTACCTGCGCGTCGAGGTCCGCAACTGCACCAAGCGCCCCGTTGACCTCACCAAGCCAACGATCACCGGGACCACCGCCACCGGCGACACAGGCACCATCCGGCTCACCCTGACCCCGGTCGCCAACCGGCCCGAACGGCCATTCGCCCTGGCGCCCGGTGCTACCGCCTACGCAGGGATGGAATGGCTCGTCGAACCACGCTCCGGGCGTCTCCAAGAGCTGCACGTGGCAGCAGCGAGCGTCGACGTCCAAGACCCGGTACCGGTCGACGACCTGGAGATGCGGCTCAGTACCCGCCTTGACTACTTTCCCTGGGTCGTGGACGCCGATGACGTCTTCTAACAAGCCGGCAAGGACGGTCCGGCGTTGAGCGCTGCCGACTCTGGGGTCGCCGTCCCGCCTTCGCCAGCGGGGCGCAGGTCGTGGAACGCGGCGCATGGGCTTGTCTGTGTAACCGCGGCCTCGGTGGTGCTGTCGTGGGCCGGAGTGCTGGTCGTCGTGGGATCGACCGTCGTGCCGATCTGGGTCTTGCTCCCCGCCCTGCTCGCCGCCTGTACGGTCCAGCGGGTGGGGCTGCGTGCGTTTCGCGTGCCGCGGCCACCGCGGGGAACTCGGTGGCGGAGACTGCTCCCGACGGTCACCGTGTGCGCGTGGGTGCTGGGTCCGCCGACGGCGGCCCTCGACTGGGTGGGGAGTCCGACCTACACATTCTTGGAGCCGCCGGGGTCCGATGGTTGCCGCGCCGTGGTGGTGGAGAAGGTCGGGTTCCTGAGCGGGTCGGGAACGGTGCACGTCCTCGGCGGGTGGGGGCCGTTCGCTCCGCGGGTGGGTGGCTACGACACCGATGAGGGGGAGCTCCCAGTGGTGTCCGGGGCCTACGAGGTCAGTTGGGACGACGGTCCCGGGGGGCAGTTAGCGGTTTTCGGATCGACGCTTGGCCAAGGCGTCTCGAACTACTTCGACTTCGACTGCTGAGTGGGGCCGCCAATGGGTCGTTGCTAGTGCGCAAGCGGAGGTCGTCGCGCACCGTGTCATTGTCACGCGTGGCGACCACGATCGAGAGCCCGCAGCTCGCTCCCTCCGCTCCGTTCCGAATCGCCGAGTCCGGCCGAGTCAGGAGAGGTACGATCCGTACGGCCGGCTCATAGGTCGCGGAGATGTACCCGACCCCACCAGCCGACCAGCGCCAGCGAGCCTATCCCGCACCGGCACGCCCCGCGGGCCCTGCCGACAAGCCCATGGGCTCGCAGAGCAACCCAGTACTGGATGCCGCTACGGCTCGTTTCGCACGGGCACGGTTACTCCTTTTCCCGCTCAGGGGTTGCCCGTAGAGCCGGCTTGGATCCGGATACCACCTCCGCGACGTCGGTCAGGAGGCGATCCGGTAACGGCTGCTAATCATGCCGGTCTCGGTGGTGGAGGTTCCGAGGTGCACGAGTCGGATCGGGGCGGGGAGGGCGTGGAAGAGGGGAAGGCCGCCTCCGAGCAGGACCGGGGCGCGGGTGATGGTGAGCTCCTCGACCAGGCCCCGGGCCAAGAACTGCGTGACGATCTGGCCGCCGTCGAGGTAGACG
>JBASAN010000325.1:0-8367 GCA_049650625.1 Ornithinimicrobium sp. | reverse complement strand
CCTTGGCGATGCGTCGTCGGGACGTGCTTCGCGGAGGCCTGGGGGTCATGACCACCGTCGCCCTGACCGGGATGCAGCGTGCCCGGGACGAGGCCAACGAGCCGAAGCCCGAGGAAGAACCCGAAGTCCAGGCCGCACCAGAGCCCGAAGAGGACTCGGAGCCCACCGAAGAAGCTGCGCCGACAGAAGAGCCTGACGAGCCCGCCGAGTCTGCGGACGACGACTCGTCCGAAGCACCTGAATCCGACGAAGAACCCGACACCGACGGAGAAGAGGAGGAAGAGCCAGAACCGGAGCCCGAGCATGAGCTCTATCGGCGAGGAGACAGCGGCGACGGAGTGTTGGCGCTGCAACAGCAACTGTCGTCGACCGGCTACTGGTTGGGTACCCCCGACGGTGGCTTTGGCCACCTCACGCAGCAGGCCGTGTTCGCCCTTCAGAAGGCCCACGGCCTGAGCCGCGACGGTGTCGCCGGACCCAACGTGCACGCTGCCGCGGCCAAGGGCTACCTACCCAAGGCTGTCGGTGGAGGCGATCTCATCGAAGTGCACCTCAACACCCAGCTGCTGCATGTGGTGCGCGGCGGGAAGACCACGATGGTCCTGAACACTTCGACCGCTAGTGGTGAGAAGTACGAGTTCAAGGGCACCGAGTACACCGCTCGCACGCGGACCGGCGACTTCCAGGTCGGATATGTCGACGGCTCCGGCTGGCGTGATGGTGAGCTGGGCGAGATGTGGCGGCCGATGTTCTACAGCGGCAACTACGCCGTCCACGGTTCGAAATCGATCCCACCCTGGCCCGCCTCGCACGGCTGCTCACGGTTGTCGGTGGCTGCCATGGACATGATCTGGAAGCAGGGCCTGATGTCGATGGGGAGCCGCGTCCTCGTCACGTAGTCAACACATCGCTCCACGGGTCGGATCGCGAGGTCGGATCGCTACCGGTCGGACCGCTACGAGTGGCAAGCGGCCGACAGGTGCTGGAAGGCAGCGTAGGAGGCCTGGGCGCCTTCGCGCGTTGCCGCCAGTGCCCCCACTTCGACGGCGAAGCTCGCCGCTTCTGGGAGTGATGCGCCAGCGGCCAACCGGTGCGCCAAGGCACCCGTGAAGGCGTCCCCGCATCCGGTGGTGTCGACGGCCTCGACCGTGGGAGCGCTCACCGTCGTGACCCGACCGTCTTCGACCGAGACCCGGCCGTCGTCGACGTCGCGAGGCTCTTCGCGAGGTGAGCTGGCCGTGGCGTCCAGGACGACTGCGCCGTCGGGCCCCAGCGTCACCACAGCTTTCTGGACGCCACGGTTCACGAGTGCGTCCAACCGACTGCTCCAGACGTCAACGGACTCCGCGGCTCGGCAGCGGAGATCGGCATCGCCTGACAGACCGAGGAACTCCGCGGCTTCGCTGCCGTTCATCACCAGGACGTCCACGGCAGCGAGCGTGGCGGAGGGCAGCTCGGCATACGGGGAGGGGTTGAGCACCACGATCGCGTCCGCGGCCTGGCCCGCCTTGGCCGCGGCCTGCACCGCGTCCAAAGGGACCTCCAGACACAGACAGAGCACTGCTGCGCCCGTGAGATCCATCCCCTGCACAGACTGCTCGGTATGCCGACCGTTTGCGCCCGCGGACACGATAATCGTGTTCTCCCCGCCGGCGTCGACCACGATCATTGCTGATCCTGTTGAAGCGTCGCGGTCCACAACCACGCCTTTGACGTCGACCCCTGCGGCCTCGACCTGCGCCCGGAGGAAGCGTCCATGCCCATCGTCGCCCACCGCTCCGAGCAACCGCACGGCCGACCCAAGGGTGGCCGCTGCCACGGCCTGGTTGGCGCTCTTGCCACCGGACGCTGTCACCAACTCCGACCCCGGTAGCGTCTCACCGGGTCGGGGGTGGCGGTCCACGCGGACGGCGAGGTCCGCGTTCAGAGAACCGAAGACCACGACGTGCCCAGCGCGGTCGTCGAGCGCCTTGTGGCTCACCCGGCGTGCCGTGTCATCCGTAGTGGGTTGTGTCATCTCTGCTCGAGTGATCGTGCGCTACTGGTTCTTCGTTTCGTCGGCGGTCTTCTCGCTGTTCGCCCAGCGCTCACCGGGATCTCCGCCCCACGCGTCCCACGCGACCCGGCCCGGACTCGGGAAGCCCTCACCGCCCTGCGTGAAACCCTTCGCCTCTTTGTCGCTGGCGTGCCGGGAGAAGTAGTTGCGCATGCGCTCGATGACGTCGTCGCTGACCGACTCGCCCTGAGCAAGCTGTTGGGCACGCTTGCGGCCCGTGTCGGTGAAGTTCCGTCCCGCTTTGCCGTCGTCGATCCAGCCGACGGCCCGTTGAGCCGCTTCCTGCACGCCCTGGGGTGGGGTGTGAGATGCCATCGTTCTTCTCCTATCGCCGAGGGTCCGTCTGCTGTCTCTGTCCGACTCTCATTCTGCGGGGATCAGCGCGAACTTGCCCACATGCCCCTTGGTGAGGAACTCGCGCTGGGCGTTGGCCATCTCCTCCAGCGGGAACGTCTTCTCCAGGAGCGGCTGGATCTCACCGCTCTCGATGGCGTCGATGACGCTGGTAAATACCGGTTCGTCCCAGGCCGTGCAGCCGACCAAGGTCAAGTCACTGAGATACATCGTCCGTAGGTCCAGGTCGACGGCTGGCCCGCCGATCGCCCCCGAGGACACGTAGGTCCCACCCCGGCGCAGCACCGCGAGCATCGCCGGGAACCCCGCTCCGGCCACGTTGTCGATGACCACGTCGACGCTGCGTTGCCCCAAGGCCTCAACGACATCGGCGTCCCGGCCGAGGACCTGGTCCGCACCCAAGGCGAGGACCCGCTCGTGCTTGGCCTCGCTCGCCATACCGATGACCTTGGCGCCGCGCCGCTTCAAGAGCTGGACCAGCGCCGAGCCGACCCCGCCGGAGGCTCCCGGCACCAGAACCGTCGAGCCGCTGTGCACTCCCGCGCGTTGGACCATGTTCTCTGCGGTCCCGTAGGCGCAGGGGATCGTCGCCAGCTCGGCGTCGGTCCAGTCGCAGTCGACGGTGAACACCTCACCGGCCGGGACGACGACGAACTGTGCGAAGGCCCCGTCGAAGTCGGAGCCCAACCATCGCGTTTCCATAGCGTCCGGGGTCTCCTCGCTCAGGTCACCCGGGTCCTGATCGGTCGAGCCGAAGCCGTTCGTCCGCATACAGGCTCGGACCAGGACTCGCGCGTCGAGCAGTCCCTCGTCACCGTCCGGCCCCACGGCGACGACCCGACCGCAGCAGTCGGCGCCCTGGATCAGCGGAAAGGGAGTGGCCGCGTTCCAGCCGCCGTCGGTGCGGGAGGCGGACTCCTCCGCGCCGGTCGAGGTGTCCTCGGTCCCGGTGGTGACGGAGGCGGAGTACCACCCCACACGGGTGTTGATCTCGGTGTTGTTGACCCCGGCCGCCAACACCCGCAGCAGCACCTCGCCGGGTCCGGGCTCAGGCCGCGGCACCTCCCGATAGACGAGCTGGTCGTAGTCGCCCACCCCTTCGGTCACGATCGCCTTCATCGAGTCGCCGGACATAGCGCGCCTTTCGTGAGGATCCTGCAGGGAACGTGTGCGCTCGTCGGCCTAGGAGGTCAGTCTGATGCGCTGGTCGTGAAGCATGTCGTAGGTCGAGCGGCAGGCCTCGGCGACGGCGTGGTCGTGATCGTCGAGCCGCACTTCACGCGGATGCCACGGGGCGAAGCCGGTCGAGGCATGCACGGAGTCGTACCAGTACGGCGCCCAGACCCCGTCGCTGTCCCGAGGACCGGCGGGCCACGACGTCATGGCGGGCGTGAAGTCGATCCCCAGCCAGTCACACACCCAGCGCAGATGGGACTCGGGATCACGCAGGAAGTCGCCCGCGTCGATCACCGGCACGTCGAGGCCGGCCGCCTGCCACTGCGCCCACAGCCGCGCCTGCTGCGGTATGCCGATGTCCTCCGGCTCGCAGGACTCGCGGGAGCGGACGTACGACGCGACCACCTCGGCAGGGTCGCGGATGAGCAGGATGTTGCGGAACGCGTAGGTCCAGCGCAGGTCGTCCTGCGGCAGCATGTGGTGGCTCATGTGTTTGGCGTAGGCCACCCTCATGCCGTCCGCCTCGGCAGCCCGCAAGGCGTCGACCACGTCGCCGAAGTCGGTCGGCTGCGAGGCCATGACCTCCTCGCGACCGGGGTGGTCCAGGCCGGTGCGGGACAGGTATGCGGCGTAGAACGGTTCGTCCACGACGGTGGTGTCCGGACGGTTCTCCCAGGCGCGCATCATCGCGGTCGAGATGTTGCGCGGTCCCGACCACATCGCTACCCGAGTCACGGTTGCCTCTTCGGCCCGAGGGGTCACGGCGACCTCAGACCGCATCTCGGGCGGCGGCGTCCGAGGTCACCAGGTCGGCATACAGCTGCTGTAGCCGGGCCACCATGGGCCCGCGCTCACCGGTGCCGATGGTCCGACCGTCGACACTGCGGACCGGCACCACCCCGGCGAAGGTCCCGGTGACGAACGCCTCCTTGGCGCTGTAGACATCGGTCAGCGAGAACGTGCGCTCGCGGGCCGTGATCCCGGCGGGGCCGCATACCCGCAGGACGTTCTCTCGGGTGATGCCGTGCAGGCAGTAGCGGCCATCGGAGGTCCAGACCTCGTCCCCTCCGCCGTCCTTGCTGGCGACCACGATGAAGAAATGGGTGCTGTTGCAGGTTGCGACGAAGCCGTCGGGGTCGAGCATCAGCGCTTCGTCGGCGCCCGCATTCGCCGCCTGGATGCAGGCCTGAATGTCGTTGAGCTTGCTGTGCGCGTTGAGCCGCGGGTCCAGCGTGTCGGGGTGGGCGCGCCGGACGTGCGTGGTGAACAGCGTGATGCCCTGCTCGACCGTGGCCGGCAACGCCTCCTTGTGCTCGGCGATGATGACCACGGTGGCAGGTCCGGCGCTGGCGCGGGGGTCCTGGTAGGGCGTGGACTTGGGGCCGCGGGTGACCATCAGCCGGATGTGCACCCCGTCGCGCATGCCGTTGGCCGCCAAGGTCTCGTAGAGCGCTGACGTCATCTCCAAGCGGGTCATGCCGACGTCGAGCATCAGGGCCGTCGCGCCCTGCCAGAGCCGGTCGAGGTGCTGCCCCAGGAACAAGGGGTGACCGCCATGCACGCGCACGCCCTCCCACACGCCGTCGCCCAACACGAATCCGGCGTCGAACACCGAGATCACGGCCTGCTGGCGGGGAAGCAGCATGCCGTTCACCCAGATCAGGATCTCGGCGTTGCGTGGGTCGTCGTCGTAGCTGTGGGTGCCGAGCGCCATCCTCCGACAGTAGCGGTGAAGGGTCCGGCCGAGTCGGATCCGTGAGCCGTCGTGCACCGGGCCATCGTGACTGTCGGCGCTCGCCGCTACGGTGAATTCGTGGGGACCTCCGTGAGATCGACGAGCTGGGCCCGAGGTGCGAGCGACGCCGCGATCAGCCGCGTCGTCGGGCCTGCTTCGTTGGCGCGGGGAAGGCAGTATGCCGATGCGGGTGCTATCCAGACGTTGCTGGAGCGGGCTGACGGTGAGGTCCTGCTGGCCACCGTGAGCGGAAGTGGTCGCAGCCTCTACCAAACGATCGTGGAGGTCTACCCGGGCCAGCCTCGCAGTGACCCTCCTGCTGAGGGCGGCGCCCCCAGGCACGGCGAGACATCGCAGGCCCCGCTCTTCGGCGGCCGATGCAGCTGCCCCGTGAGCCACAACTGCAAGCATGTCGCCGCCGTGGTCCTCGCTGCCCGGGAGGCGGCCGAGCAGCAGACACCCCGGGCCAACTGGGAGGAGGTGCTGCGGCCGATCGTCGGAGCCCCGACGCCGGCCACGTCACCCGACAAGCCGGGTGCCGCTCTCGAGCTGAATCTGGTGCCGGGCGCGCCTCGCGCCAGGGGCGCACCCGCGCACCGACTCGAGCTCAGACCCCTTCGCGAAGGCAAGACCAAACGGTGGGTGCGCTCCGGCGCGACCTGGCAGGACCTCGGCGGGCCGTGGGGGCAAGGTCTGGTGCGGGAGGACCACCACCACCTCATCACCGAGATCCTCAGCCTGTACCGGGTCAGCCAGGGAGGGCACTACTACGGCTATGGCCACGCCACGGTGCTCCTGGACGACCTCGGTCCGGCCATCTGGCCGTTGATGCGTCGCGCCGCCCTCCTGGGGATGCCACTGATCGCCGGTCGCGGCATCGGCTCCGTGCGTTTGCTCGACGGGACGGCTGGGCTGACCCTCGACGTCACCCGCGATGCCGAAGGCAGCCTGGTCCTGCGCTCACAACTTCGCCCCGAGCTGGACCGTGCGTCGGACGATCCGCAGCCGGCAGAGGGCGTGGTGTCCAGCCCGCTCGACCGTCCGGCTCTGGCCGGGATGCGACTGATCCTGGGCCAACCTGCTCATGGCGTCGCGGTCGTGGACAGCAACCAGGTCCTCCAGCTGGCGCCGCTGGCGGACACCCCGAGTGCCGCGCTGAGCGACCTGGCCGCTGCGAACGTGCCGATGGTGGTGCCGGTCGGTGATGTCGACCGCTTCCTCGACCTGTACTACCCGGGACTGTCGCGCCAGGTCGCGGTGGAGTCGTCGGATAGCAGCGTTTCCTTTCCCGCTGCCGTCACGCCGCGCCTGGCCCTCGAGGTCACGTACGCCGAGCATCACCGGGTCACGCTGGGATGGGGCTTCGTCTACGCAAGGACCGGTGTGGAGGCCGCGGGCACGCGCGTCGGATTCGAGCGCTCGGTGGATGACCCGCCGCGGGATCTCGAGGCCGAGCACCGTCTGCTGGGCAGTCTCGTCGAGCTGGCTTCGATGCCGATGCTGCAACGGGCTTCGGCGTCGGGCGCCCTTCACCCCTTGGCGTCGGTCAGGCTCGAGGGGTTGGACACGGCCACCTTCAGCAGTGTGGTCCTGCCTGACCTGCAGCGACGAGAAGACGTCCACATCACGGTCACCGGAGAGCCGGCCACCTACGCCGAAGCGGTCACGGCGCCGACCGTGCACCTCCAGACGATCGATGTCGAGCCCGTCACCGTCGAGGTTGCGCAGCCGGAGTCGGGTGTCGATGCGAGCGTCCGGCGCGATGAGGTGCAGGGGGACTGGTTCGACCTGCAGATCTCGGTCAGCATCGGTGGCGAGCACGTGCCGTTCGCCCCGCTCTTCACCGCCCTGACGCACGGCGAAGACATCATGTTGTTGGACTCGGGCACCTGGTTCACCCTGGACCGCCCTGAGCTACGCACGCTGCGCACGTTGATCGACGAGGCTCGGGACCTGAGCGACCACGACGCTGAGACGCTGCGGGTCAGCCGCTACCAGGTCAGCCTCTGGGAGGAGCTGGTCGAGCTCGGTGTCGTCGACCAGCAGAGCCAACGCTGGAGCCAGGCAGTGCAGGGGCTGCGCGGACTGAGCTGCGCCGACCCGCCGCCGGTGCCGACAGGGCTGGCGGCCACCCTGCGCCCGTACCAGCACGAGGGCTTCGCCTGGCTCTGCGCGCTGTGGGACGCCCAGCTCGGAGCGGTACTGGCCGACGACATGGGTCTGGGCAAGACCGTTCAGACGTTGGCCATGATCCAGCGGGCGCAGGAGCGAGGGGAGCTTGTCCGTCCCGTCCTGGTGGTGGCACCGGCCAGCGTGGTCGGGACCTGGGTCGACGAGGCGGCCAAGTTCGCTCCCGAGCTCACGGTGCGAGCGATCACGGCGACCCAGGCCCGGCGGGGGCGCCCGATCGCGGACGTCGCGGCCGACGCTCAGCTCATCGTCACCTCCTACACCTTGCTGCGGCTGGAGGACACCGCATACCAGGGAGTGGACTGGGCCGGCCTGGTGCTCGACGAAGCCCAGTTCGTGAAGAACTACCGCTCGAAGACCTACCAGGCGGTCCGGCGTCTCGGGGTGCCGTTCACCCTGGCGATGACCGGGACTCCGCTGGAGAACTCGCTGATGGATCTGTGGTCGATGCTGTCGCTGGCCGCGCCGGGGCTGTTTCCGAAGCCTGAGGTGTTCACCCAGCGCTATCGCAGACCGATCGAGGATGGCACCGGGCCCGAGCAGCTCGCCACGCTGCGCCGCCGGGTTCGACCGTTCATGCTGCGCCGGACCAAGGCCGAGGTTGCGCCCGAGCTCCCCGACAAGCAGGAGCAGACGCTCCATATCGAGCTCAGCGCCGCCCACCGCCGGATCTACCAACAGCACCTGCAACGCGAACGGCAGCGGGTGATGGGCCTGCTGGAGGATCTGGACCGCAACCGGGTCGCCATCTTCCGTGCGCTGACCGCCCTGCGGCAGCTCGCCCTGGACCCTTCTCTCGTAGACGAGGCCTATGCCGGGAAGGCCACCTCAGCCAAGGTCGACGCGCTCATCGACC
>JBASAN010000324.1:0-5477 GCA_049650625.1 Ornithinimicrobium sp. | reverse complement strand
GTAGGCAGCTTCACAGATGAGATACGGTTCTGTTCGCTTCCTCGGAGGCCTCGGGATGTGGCGCAGCTTGGTAGCGCACCTGACTGGGGGTCAGGGGGTCGCAGGTTCAAATCCTGTCATCCCGACGCACACGTAACGGCCGGACCCGCGGTGGGTCTGGCCGTTCCGCGTTCGGGGTGGGGAGCCCGGCTCAGTGCGCTGCGGTGACACTCACGCCACGGGATGGCCGATCGACCGGCTCGCCCCGGCATATCCTGTAGCGGTGGACGGGGAGGCGGGTCGCAGCCGGGCACGGCGAGAGTACGAACGCGTCCCCCAGATCATGCCTCGCAAGCACGAGTGGTTCACCGTCCCCAACATCATCTCGGGGCTGCGACTGGTCGGGGTGCCGGTCTTCCTGTGGCTGCTGCTGATCGGAGCCGACGGCTGGGCGATCCTGGTGCTGATGCTGTCCGGGATCAGCGACTACCTCGACGGCAAGATCGCTCGGCACTACGGTCTGGTGTCCAAGGTGGGTGCCTACCTCGACCCCATCGCCGACCGGCTGTACATCGCCTCCACCTTGCTGGGGTTCGGGGTGCGGGACGTTATCCCGTGGTGGTTCGTGCTGATCCTGGTGGCACGTGACGCTTTCACGGCCGGGATGTACCCGGTGGCGCGTTCCTACCGGCTGCCCGCACCACCCGTGCATTTCGTCGGCAAAGCCGCCACCTTCAACCTGCTCTACGCCTTCCCCCTGCTGCTGCTGGCCCAACAGGACTCGGTCATCGGGACGGTGGCCCAGCCCGTAGGCTGGGCCTTCGTGTGGTGGGGAACAGGTCTGTACTGGCTGGCGGCAGGGATCTATGCCGTCCAGGTGGGTGACATGGTGCGTCAGCGTCGCCGGCAATGGCAGGCGGTGCTGCGGTGAAGCTCTTCCGCAGGCCACCCGCCGCTCCGAACGCCGACCCGGCCGCCTCGATGGCGTTGCTGCAGGAGGTCCTGGACCGTCCGGTCGATCCGGGCTACCGCACCGCGGCGCTGACGCGCAGCGAGGCCGGTCTCAAAGGCCCAACGCCGTCCTACAGTCCCCTGCTGATCGTGACGGTCCTCGTGTTGGGATTCCTGATGAGCACGGCCGCGTTGTCCTTGCGTGCGCCCGATCCGCAGGACGCCTCGGAGCGGGCCGAGCTGGCCGAGCGGGTGGATGCGGCCGCAGCAGTGGGTGACGGCTACGCCGCCCAGATCGAGGGCCTGCGTACTCAGATCGCCGCGCTGGAAGCGGACGCCTCCGACGGCCCGGCGTCCGGCGTCGCAGCTCAGATCGACCAAGCCGGACTCCTGGCGGGCGCGAACGCCGTCGAGGGCGCAGGGATGATCCTGACCCTGGACGACGCGCCGCGTGGCGACTTGGAGCCGATCACCGAGCCGGGGTTCAACTCCGACCGTGTCCTTGCCTCGGACCTGCAGACGGCCGTGAACGGCCTCTGGTCGGTCGGGGCCGAAGCGATCAGCATCAACGGTCACCGATTGACCTCCATCTCTTCGATCCGCTTTGCGGGGGAGGCGATCATCGTCGACTTCCGCGGGTTGAGCCCGCCATACGAGATCAGCGTGATCGGTGACCCGGACGCGCTCGAAGCCGAGCTGAGCGAGGGGGCGACCGGCAGCTATTTCGACGAGCTGTCCGCGCAGTACGGAATTGTGATGGAGTGGGAGCGCGGGACCGACATCGAGGTCCCCGCAGCGGAGCGGCTGACGACGCGGGTAGCCACCGTCGAAACACAGGAGGACGACCAGTGATACCGGTGCTCGGACTGGCGATCGGAGTCGTCCTCGGGCTTCTCCTCCAGCCCGAGGTGCCGCTCTGGCTCGAGCCCTATCTGGCCATCGCCGTCATCGCGGCTCTGGACGCTGTGGTCGGTGGCGTGCGCGCGGCGCTCGAAGGCGTCTTCAACGACCGGATCTTCGTGATCTCGATCGCCTCCAACGTGGTGGTCGCTGCGGTCATCGTCTTCCTCGGGATCCAGCTCGGCGTCGGAGCACAGTTGTCCACGGGCGTGGTCGTGGTGCTCGGACTTCGAATCTTCTCCAACGTGGCGGCGATCCGGCGCCATCTCCTGGGGGCGTAGGTGACCCCCGCCTCCGACGTGCCCCCCACCGATGGCTCAGCAGCGGACGAGCCGTCGACCACCTCAGGTATGCCACCCCCTTCGGACCACCACCACCGGCGACGGTTCGTGCGCTCCACGGAGCGGACCCGCGGCGCGGCCTGGCGTCGACTGGGCCGGATCAGTGGGCCCCGGCTGAGCCGCGGGAACCTGCTTGCCGCCGGGATCACCCTGTTGCTCGGTGTGGCCCTGGTGGCGCAGGTGCAGAGCACGCAGGCGGGAGACCTGACGGATCTGCCGGAGGATGACCTCATCGCGCTCCTGGACGACGTCACCGGTCGAGCGGACAGCCTCCAGCAGGAGGTCCAACAGCTGGAGCGGGACCGCGCCCGCCTCGCGGGCGGGGAGGACGAAGTGGCCGCCGCGCAGGCCGCCCAGAGTCGGTTGGACAGCTATCAGATTCTTGCTGGCACGGTCGCGGTCTCCGGGCCGGGGATCGAGGTCCTGGTCCGAGACCCGGACCGTGAGCTCACCACCACCGCCATCATCGACATGATCCAAGAGCTGCGCGACGGCGGTGCCGAGGCCATCCAGATCGGTGACGTCCGCGTGGTGGCCAGCACCTGGGTGGAGGCACGACGGGACACCTTGACGGTGGACGGGACGACGGTGGACGAGCCCTATCGCGTACTGGCCATCGGTGACTCGCACACCCTGGCCGGAGCACTGGCTATTCCGGGAGGCTTCACCGACAACGTTCGCCGCAACGGTGGCACCGTCGACGTCGAAGAAAGCGCCGACATCACCGTGGATGCATTGCACAGCCCCACCACACCCACCTACGCTCAGCCCGTGCCGTAGGGCTTGCGGACAGATACGTTCAACCCACACCCCGTTGGCCATCATCGGGACCGGACTCGTCGAGGAGACGCATGAGTGAGCTCGAATACCCAGACAACGTGCTCTACAGCACGGACCACGAGTGGGTCCGCGAACGAGGTGAGGGCATCGTGCGCGTGGGCATCACGGCCTATGCCCAGGACGCGCTCGGTGACGTGGTCTACGTCAGCCTGCCCACGGTTGGGGACACCCTGGCCAAAGGCGAGGCGGTGGGTGAGGTCGAGTCCACCAAGTCCGTCAGCGACCTGTACGCCCCGCTGAACGGCGAGATCACGGCCGTCAACGACGCGTTGGACCAGACGCCGGAGATCATCAACACGGATCCGTACGAGCAGGGCTGGATGTACGAGATGAGGATCGCCGACGCGTCCGCGCTCGGGGACCTGATGGACGTCGAAGCCTATCGAGAGCACATCAACTGAGGGACCCCGCTGGGCTAGGGTATGGCTCAGACCGCAGATGAGCCGGCCACGATCACGATCGACCAACGCAGAGGAGGTGCTCGCGTGAGTGAGAGAGAACGAGAGCACCACACCTTCGGAGCTGACCCGACCACGGCTCGGATTCCGCATGGTGTGGATGTGCCCGCCACCGACTACTCCTTCGAGGAAGACGCTCCCCGGCTTTCGCCGGAGGATCAGGCTACGGTCGACTCGTTGCGTCCCGGGACCGCCTTGCTGATGGTCTTGAGGGGTCCGAACACCGGGGCGCGCTTCCTTCTCGATGACGAAGAGGTCGCATCCGGTCGGCACCCGGAGAGCGACATCTTCCTGGACGACGTCACGGTCTCCCGTCGCCATGCGGTCTTCGTCCGCGACGAGCAGGGCTACCGTCTGCGAGACGTGGGGTCGCTGAACGGCTCCTACGTCAACCGCGAACGCATCGACGAGACGTTGCTGCAGGCCGGTGACGAAGTGCAGATCGGCAAGTTCCGGTTGATGTACTACCTCGGGCGGCAGTGAGTCCCCAGGACATCCCGGGCAGCGATCAGGGATGGCCGATCGGTCGCGTCGTGGACGTTCTGGCCGCGGAGTTCGTCGGTGTCAGTGTCTCCAAGATCCGGTTCCTGGAGGCCCAAGGTCTGGTGACTCCCGAGCGGAGTGAGAGCGGCACCCGGGTCTTTCTTCCCGAGGACGTGGACCGTCTTCGGTTCATCCTGGCGGCCCAACGCGACAAGTTCTGGCCGCTGCGGGTCATCCGCGAGCACCTGGACCAACTGGACCGCACCGGCGCAGCGGTCCCCGCCGAGCCGACGCCCGCGACCGGGCCACTCCCGAGCGAGGCCGACGTCAGCTCGGAGCCGGTCGCTGAGTCGGAGCCGGTGCGCCCCATTCGTCGTCGGTCGGCCCGCGTCAGCCCGGCAGACCTCCGGGAGAGCACCGGGCTCGACCTGGCGACCTACAACGCCCTGAAGTCCTTCGGTCTTCTTCGTGTGGATGCTGCGGGACGACATAGCCTCGAGGACATCGAGGTCGCTCGTCAGGCCGCGGCGCTGTCGGCCTACGGGATCGAGGCGCGGCACCTGAGGTTGTTCCGGGTGGCGGCAGATCGGGAGATCGGGTTGGCCGAGCAGATCCTGGAGCCCATCCGTCGCCGTCGGGCTCGCGGGGCTGGCGGGGTGGACCCCGAGCAGGTCCAGTCCGACATCGTGGCCCGAAGCCTGGCGCTGCATACGGCCCTGGTACGGGCGGGGTTGAGCACCTCGCGCTAGTCGGCGGGGTCCCACGCCAGAGCGCTTCTCGGCGGGTACGGTAGGGAACGTGAAAGAACTGGACGTCCTCGGGGTTCGGGTTGAAATGCCCACCAACAGCCCTATTGTGCTTCTGCGCGAGCGTGACGGACAGCGCTACCTCCCGATCTGGATCGGGGCTCCAGAAGCAACTGCCATCGCCTATGCCCAGCAGGGGGTGGAGCCTCCACGCCCGCTGACCCACGACCTCATGGTGACGATGATCGCCGACCTGGGTCACCACCTGGAGCAGGTCCAGATCACAGCGATGCGCGACGGCATCTTCTACGCCAGCCTCGTCTTCGACGACGGTCAGCGCATCATCGAGGCACGGCCCTCGGACGCCATCGCCTTGGCGCTGCGCGCTTCGACGCCGATCTGGGCGGCGGAGGATCTGCTCGACCTGGCCGGCATCACGATGGCTATCGAGGATGAGGACGAGGTCGAGCGCTTCAAGGAGTTCCTCGACACCGTCACCCCTGAGGACTTCGAAGGGATGGGTCCGGACTCCGAGCAGGATGAAACGCCAGATGCGGACGGCCCGGAGGACGACACGGGCGGGCCTCGTGAGCAGGGCAGCGACTCCTAGCCGGACCTCACGGCGCGTCGTCGTTGACCACCGACCCCCCGCGCCTTACCGTGTCAAATAACGTTCCACCGCATCGCATGCGCAAAGCGTCCGGAGGAAGCCGAGCAAGCGAAAGTTGAGGACGCCGTGGTTGTGGGAGCTCAGGTGCCTGGCCCAAACGACCTCGGAC